>JALSHF010000001.1 GCA_026982375.1 Emcibacter sp.
TGTACGGTTCAGGCGGCGCAATGCCTGCCCGTTCCAGATAATTTAACCATGATAGAGGCTGCGGGCTTACCCGAAACCTTCTTTACCGTATGGTCCAATGTGTTTGATCGGGGCGGATTAAAAGAAGGCGAAACCTTCATGGTTCACGGCGGGACATCCGGCATTGGCACAACAGCAATCCAATTGGCCAAGGCCTTTGGCGCAACCGTCATCACCACATCCGGCACCAACAGAAAGGTCGACTTTTGCAGTGAGCTGGGCGCGGATTTATCAATCAATTATAAAACCCAGGATTTTGCTGAAGAGGTAAAATCCTTCACGAATGGCAAGGGCGTAAATCTTTTGCTCGATATGGTTGCCGGGGACTATATGAAGAAGAATTTCAAGGTGATGGCTGTTGAGGGCCGAATAGTCCTGATCGCCGTCCTGCGCGGGCCAAAAATCAAGGCCAATATTTTGCCTATCATGTTAAAACGCCTGACCTTCACGGGGTCCACCCTGCGCGCACGCGAAACGGCATTTAAAGCCGATATCGCCGAAAGTTTGCGCAAGAAAGTCTGGCCCCTGATCGAACAAGGGGAAATCAAACCCATCATAAATAAAGTCTTTGCCCTTAAAGACGCCGCTGCGGCCCATAAATATTTGGAGAGCGGCGAGAATATGGGCAAAATCATATTGACCGTTTAAATAAAAACCACGAAAAAAGGGTGCTCAAAAAAGCACCCTTTTAATTTTATAATATTTATTCCGTTAAAATTTAGGGCTTTACGCCGCGCGAATTTTTTCCAGAAATTTTTCGAGTTGCTGGCGCAGCTCTGCAGACTGCTGCGACATATGGTGAGCAGAATCCAATACGGCATTCGCCGCCGTACCCGTAGATTTTGCACCGTCGCTCATCACATGAATATTGCTGGTGACTTCCTGCGTCCCTGCTGAAACCTCTGACACATTGCGGGCGATTTCCTGAGTTGACGCATCCTGCTCTTCCATGGCAGATGATATAGAAACCGACGTGTCATCAATCTTCTTAATGACATTCTGGATGCCTGATATGGCAGAAACCGCCTTTTCGGTCGCATCTCGCATACTGCCCACTTGCAGCGTTATTTCATCCGTAGCCGTTGCCGTCTGGCTTGCCAGATTTTTAACTTCGGATGCGACAACAGCAAAGCCTTTTCCAGCCTCTCCGGCGCGCGCGGCCTCAATCGTCGCATTCAGCGCCAGAAGGTTGGTCTGCTCCGCAATATCATTAATGAGGTTAATAACATCACCAATTTTCTGAGCGGCCTCAACCAATCCCTGAATTTCTACCGTTGCTTTTTCGGTTTCGGAAACCGCATTGGATGAGAACTCATTGGACTGGATTATCTGTTGGCTGATTTCTTTAACAGATGCCGACAGTTCCTCTGCGGCACTGGCCACAGTTTGGATATTGGAACTTGTCTGTTCAGATGCCGCCGTGACAGAAGTCGCCTGATGAGTTGTCTCTTCTGCTACCGAAGACATATCCTTAGCGCTCTTTTCCATTTCACTGGATGCTGCCGCAACAGATGAAACAATTTCCATCACAGATGATTCAAAGTTATCGGCAAGAGCCAGCATTTCGGCCTGTCGGGCCTCACGCAGATTTCTTTCGCGTTCTTCTTCCTGCTGACGCGCTTTCTCTTCTTCTTCGCGCTGAGCTTTGACTTTACGTTCTTTCTTGATTTGCCTTTCTTCTGCAGCCTTTTGTTCTTCGGCATCAGAACGTATTTTTTCTATTGCCGCTTCTTTGAAAACTTGCAGGGACCGGGCCATAGATCCTATTTCATCCCGCCGGTCAATCCCCGTGATTGTAGAGTCAAGATCACCTTGGGCAATTTCAGACATCGTCTCTCCCAGGCGGGTCAATGGGCGTGCAATCCGCACAGCGACAAGCCAAAATGCTCCGCCACCAATGAATAAGGCTATGATCAAGACCACAATAGCTGTAATCATTTGCGTATTAGCTTCAGATTCGCTTTTCAGGGCAGCATCACGGGCGGAATTGCCCACGGCCTTGTTAAGATCTTGAATAGATTTACTTGCGGCTATTGCCTGATCAATCCACTCAGCCGCCGTAACAGAATAATCTGCCGCAACGAAATCAGCATCAATATCCTGCGACGCAGCCGCATCATATGAAGCATCATAAACCTCATCTTTCAGGTCACGCAAACCTTCAAAGAAATCCACATCCACAATTTTTGCATAATTTTTCAATTCTTTATCTATAAAACTACTGTCCAGTAGCGCATTTACCATCGCCCAATTAGACGTCACCCGGCCACTATATGAAGACATGGTCGTTATCATATTCTCGGATATCGGCTTTTTAGAAGAAATTGCCGTACCCATCCCCGTCCACTCGCGGTCAGAATATTCGATCATTTCTGCGAGAGAATTTTTAAGTTGTTGATAGAGGATAATTCGCGCATTGGAAATGTTAGCTTCAAATTCTGACGCGAGGCGAATTTCATGTATATTACTATTCAGCGCATCAATGGCGCGGCGAAACTTACGGCCCGCACGCGATTTTTCAGCGGCTTTGCTGCTTTTGACGTCATAATCCTGTTCATCTGCGATGGATACCAAGCTGGCACGATCTGCATCGCCTTGCGCATCCAAATAAGTTTTGAAATTTGTCTCTGCTGCCAAGACAAGGTTTTTCTTACGGGGAAAGTCACCCATTCCCGCGAAATTTGCCATTGCTTTTTGATAAGCAGTAACGCCCTTGGTACGGTTTTCTGTAATCATTGCGTTAAACTTTGAGGAAACAGCTTCTTCAGAACCCAATGCGATCACCATCGCTGCTCTTTCAAGAGAAAAATGGTTTGTGGCCTCAATAAGGTTATCAGAGAATTCATTTATAACAACAGCATATTCCAGTTCAGCCTTGTAATTTGACGCATCAATTGCTGAGCTAACTCTAAAAGAAACGACTATTAAAACCAATATTGCGACAATACCGAATAATGAATTCCTTATTGTGAATATTCCCCCTGCATCTTCTTGCGCATTATTATTTTTATGATCAAATTGATTCATTTTACCCGCCTTTAATAAAGTTTTACATACACGAAATTTTCTAACTCCAATATTTTTAGACTAGATTGTTGAATATATTATTAATGGCATTAGCAAAAAGGATGATAAAATCCATTTTTTTGACAAGCTCCCCCTCAAGTTAATATTATCGGCCCTGATTACGCCAGTTTTCGATGGTATCAACAATGAATGAATCATCCTCGATTTCTTTTTGCCAATCTTCAGAATAGGAAGGATTGCCGCCAGAGGGTCTTTTATTTTCATCCAGTTTATCAAGTAAAACGCGAACCGGCGCTCTCACGCCCTCGCCAACCACCAGAGCCTCGCGATTTTGCAATGAAGATAATGCTGCCAAAGTCCCTTTGCTGCCTTCCGGCATGACATGTTCGACAAACGATTGATCACGCTCGTTATTCATGCGCATAGCAAAAATGGTGCCGCATTGTGACAGGGCTGATTCAGAGACATCTGCCGGCCTTTGCGATACCAGCCCCAATGAAACGCCGTATTTACGGCCTTCTTTGGCAATGCGTTCAATAGATTTTCGCGCTGAGACAAAAACAGTATTTTCTGAATTGGGGACATATCTATGGGCCTCTTCACAGACCAGAAGAATTGGCCGTGAGTTGTCCCCCTTAGTCCAGACGGCAAAGTCAAAAACGAGCCGACTGATCATGGAAACAACCACATTGACAATTTCTGATGGTACGCCGGACAGATCAATAGTTGACACAGGTTTGTCTTCAACGGGAAACCGCAGCAAATTCTTAATGACATCTTTCAGATTATCATGTGCCAGCATGCCAGAAAACATAAAGGCGAAACGCACATCGCGCCTTAACTCTTCAACCTTGGCCTTAACCCGCATAAAAGACGCCAGACTATCTGGATTGTCGAGCTTACCCATACTATTATCCAAGAATTCCAGAATGAACGAAAGCTTATAGGGAATGGGTGAATTGACGGTAATTTTTTCTGATTGCAAGCTCGTTGCGGCATCCACACGCGCGGCATAAATACAGCGCCGCAAAATATCGACCTCAACCTCGCGCTCTGCGGAATCAGTTCGCCCGATAAACATCTCAACATGCTCTTCAAAATTCATCATCCAATAGGGCAAGCGAAGGTTGCTTATATCAAAATGCTTGCCGCAATCTTTAAATGCCGAGGCATACTCATCATGAGGGTCAAGTATAATGATATGACCTTTTGGCATTCTTTCAACGATGCGGTGGATAAGAAGCGCCACAGTACAGGACTTCCCCGTACCCGTACTGCCCAGCACCGCAAAATGTTTTCCCAGCATACTATCTGTTTTGATGCTGGCGGGGGTCATATGCTGCGGAAACACAGTCCCAATATGAAAATGATTGGTATCATTATCCCCAAAAATTGCTTCAAGATCATCATAGCTGACCTCATAGACGAGCTGACCCGGCACCGGAAAATCCGTTATCCCACGATCAAAACTAACCCCGGTCGGCGCGTATGGCGCCCGAAGGCCTTGCCCCAGATAATCCAGATACATCATGATATGTTTCACTGGCCCAATACTGTCTTCTGTACGCACGTCATGACGAACAAGTTCCCTTACCGTCGCATATACGAAACCCTTATTAACCTTGATTTTAACAATTGCCCCGATCTGCCCCGCCGGCAAAAGAGGTGAATCATCCATACCCATCGCTATTTTTAAATTATTTACATCGCATAACGCCACCGTATCATTGCCATTCACCAAAGTTATGGATCCTATTTCCTTTGGAATTTCAAGCACTGTATCAGGCTGATTATCTGAAGCTTTATTCTTTAACATCATTCTTTTCAATATTGTGTTTATGCATAAAATGGGTTATTATGAGACTATATTACAAGAGCCTCCTTTAAAGGAGTGTTAAGGAATGGCAAAATTTTTTAGTGTTTTATTGACGTAATTTATTATCGTGATTTAAAAGACAAATATTTTCTGCATTTTATAATTGCTTTATTATTGACATTCACTGCGATCGCATATAGTTTCCGCCCAAACTTTCAAGTAATTAATTTAGATTTATTTTAGTCAGGCGGAAAATACCATGAAGGTCGTAAATTCTTTAAAATCATTGAAAAATCGTCATCGCGATTGCCGGGTTATTCGTCGTCGTGGACGTACATATGTGATAAATAAAACCAATCGTCGCTTTAAAGCGCGTCAAGGTTAACACTCAAAATTTTCTGTTGGCCTCGGTCAGCAGTTAATAGGAGACCGTGCTTCCCCCCCAAGAGCACGGTCTTCTTCATTTTCGGGGCCCCTTCATGAAGAATAATGCGCCATATAACCCACCAGTCAAAGCCATTATATTTGATGTTGGAAATGTATTGGTGCGCTGGGATCCGCGCCGGGCTTATGAGCCTCTTTTCAAAGGAAAACCACAGGAATTAAATTTTTTCCTCTCAACAGTTTGCACTTTGGAATGGCATACCAGACATGATCAGGGCGTGCCGTTCAGAGAAAATATAAAGTTTTTACAAAAACAATATCCAGAATATGCCCCTATGATTGCCGCTTATGACAGCCAATGGGACAATATGTTTGGAGAGGTTATTGAAGGAGCCATTCAGCTTTTGCATCAATTGCACGATCTGAATTATGCTTTATTTGGCCTGACAAATTTCCCTGCCGAGAAATTTTCAAGCTTTAAACAAACTCATAATTTTATGGATTTGTTTTTAGATATAATTGTTTCAGGAGAGGAAAAAGTCACCAAACCTGATCCGCGCATATATCAAATTCTGCTCAATCGTACCGGCATTCCAGCGGCTCAAAGCCTTTTCATTGATGATCGTCAGGAAAATATAATCGCAGCCCAAAAACTCGGGTTTCAAACCCATCACTTCACCAGTCCAGAGAATTTAAGAACATATCTGGTCAGTCGCCAAATAATTTCCCGGTAGGATATTAGCCTGTGGCTTATGCCAACTCTGAATGATAGCTCTGAATGCGCGCTATTCTCAACACATTGGTTTTACCGGGCGAACCAAAAGGCATGCCTGCCGTAATCACAATCCTGTCATTAAGCCGCGCAAAATTATGCTGTAAGCATATCTGGCAAGCCTTATCAATCATATCCTGAAAATTCACAGCGTCTTTTGTATGAACGCAGTTCAAGCCCCAGACCATGGTCAATCGGCGCGCCGTCATCTGATTGGGTGTCAGAACCAATAGAGGCGTATTAGGACGCTCCCGTGCCGCCCTGATCGCTGTTGAGCCGGATGTGGTATAGGTGACAATCGCCGCGGCCTCCAATGTCGTCGCAACCTGCTTCGCCGCAGAACTCAAGGCATCGGCAGAAGTAGGTTCAAGCCTGATTTCCTCTTTTCCCTGCGCTCTTCGATAACTGGGTTCCTGCTCCACTTTTCTGGCAATCCGGTCCATATAGCTTACGGCCTCAACCGGATAATCGCCGGCGGCTGATTCGGCAGATAACATAATAGCATCTGTGCCATCGAATACCGCATTGGCCACATCGGATACTTCGGCGCGGGTTGGTACGGGACTGGTAATCATGCTTTCCAGCATTTGCGTCGCCACCACAACCGGTTTTCCGGCCCTTCGCGCGTGCCGGATGATCTTTTTCTGTTTTGCCGGCACTTCTTCCATGGGCATTTCAACCCCCATATCCCCGCGCGCAACCATCACCGCATCCGCGAGCGCTATGATCTCATCCAGCGCATATAAAGCCGCCGGTTTTTCTAATTTGGCCATGATAGCAGCATTATCGCCTATGATTTTTCTGGCTTCCTCCACATCCTCCGGCCTTTGCACAAAAGACAGCGCAACCCAGTCCACACCAAGGTTCAGCACAAAATCCAGATCCTTTTTATCCTTTTTGGTTAGGGCAGATAATGGCAGAATAGCACTTGGTACATTCACACCCTTACGATTAGAAATAATGCCGCCTACGGTGACCTCAGTCGTAATTTTATTATCTTCTACCTTGTTGATTTTTAACCTGATCTTACCATCA
>JALSHF010000002.1 GCA_026982375.1 Emcibacter sp.
GGACAGGGTGATGTTATCTTTATCGCCGCCGTATTTTTCAATATTATTCAGGACCCAGACCGCCGCCGACCTGACCTGAGCAACAATTTCAAACAGCGATGCCTCGGGGGCCAATGTATAATCAAGGGCGATGAAAATAATATTATGATCAATGAAGTTGGGCGCTGCAAAGGCGCTTTCCGCCTTGGATAACTCCTGCCAATAGCCCCCATGGATAAAGACATGTACCGCAAAGGGTCCTTCGCCTTTTGGTGTGAAAATATCCATATATTCGCGCGGGGCAGGGCCGTATTTAACATCAGGCTGATATTGTGAAGAGAGTTTCAAATGCGCCGCCCGGCTCTGATCACTATAGTTTTGTATATAAACCATAATATCATCCACGCAGGAGCTGGGGGAATATTCCCTCTCAAGGGTTTCTTTGCTCATATTTTTATAGGGCTTGAATGTCATTACAATTAATGTCTCAAATACGAGAAATTTTCTCTATATAGAAATTAGTTTTCACTATAGGAATAATATGATACTATAGCTGCTGAAAAAAGAAAGCAGAAAACATGGCATCCACGTTATTGAGTGATACTGAAAGCGGGCCAGAGGCAATGCTTGGTCATCGGCTGGCGGCGCTGCGGGCAGTGCGCGGCTTGACACTCCGGCAGCTTAGTGAATTGGTTGATATTCCGGTGTCCACCTTATCAAAAGTGCAAAATCATCAGGCGACTTTGACCTACGGCAATCTGCAAAAAATGGCGCGGGGCCTGAATATATGTATTTCCGAATTATTTGACGATGGGTTGCAAATGCCCAAAGCCGGCCGCCGCACGATCACAAGGGCCGGCCAAGGCGTGATGAATGAGGTTGATATTTACCGGGTTGAGGTGCTGGGCAGCGAATTATTAAACAAAGGTATGTATCCCGGGATTCTTGACGTGCCGCCCGCGCAGCCGCAAGATATAGCAAAGCTTGCCCGTCATCCGGGAGAGGAATTTATTTATGTGCTGGCCGGGGGCATAACGCTTTATACCGAGGATTATAAGCCCGTAGAACTTAATGTGGGGGATAGTGCTTACCTTGATAGCTCATCAGGCCATCGTTATGTTTCGAAAAGTGAGGAAGTGGCACAAATTCTGGTGATTTGTTCTGACAATGCCAGTGAAACGGCTGAAAAAAGTGAAAGATATGACTGACTTAACACGTGATTTTTTTCAGGAGCTTGACCATCAAGACGTGCTGGCGCATTTTCGCGAAGACTTTCATCTGCCGGACGGCATGATTTATCTGGATGGAAATTCGCTTGGCGCCAGGCCTAAGGCGGCATCCGCGCGCGCGCAGGATGTTGTGGCGCGGGAATGGGGTCAGGATTTGATCACCAGCTGGAATAAAAACGGCTGGTTTCATCTGGCTGAAAAAGTTGGCGATAAAATTGCGGGACTTATCGGGGCCGCGCCCGGTGAGGTCATGGCCTGCGATGCCACAGGCATAAACCTGTATAAACTGTTGTCCATGGCCCTTGACCTGCGGCCAGACCGGAAAATTATTGTGATGGAAGGCAGTAACTTTCCAACGGACAATTATATGGCGCAAGGATTGATTCAGCAGCTGGACCGGGGGCATGAAATATATTTTGCTGAACAAGAGGCTATTCTGGCGGCCATCACCGAAGAAGTCGCCGTCGTATGCTTGACTCAGGTGCATTATAAAACCGGCCACCTGCATGATATGGCGGCGATCACGGAAAAGGCCCATCAGGTAGGAGCCTTGGTTATCTGGGACTTATGTCATAGCGCGGGGGCCTTGCCCGTTGATTTAAATGGCTGCCATGCCGACTTTGCCGTGGGGTGCGGCTATAAATATTTGAATGGCGGCCCGGGGGCGCCGGCATTTATTTTTGTCGCCCAACGCCATCAGGGAAAAGCCCGGCAGCCCTTGACCGGCTGGTGGAGCCATGCCGCCCCCTTTGCCTTTGAACAGGATTATCGTCCCGCTGATACTATCTGGCAAACATTGACGGGCACCCAGTCCATATTGGCGCTGTCGGTTCTTGAATGCGGCATTGATATTATGTTGCGGGTTGATATGGCAAAACTGCGGGCTAAATCCATAGCCTTGTGTGATTATTTTATTACGCTAATGGATCAGCATTGTGATGGTTTTGGTTTTTCACTGGAAAGCCCGCGCGATGGGGATGGCCGGGGAAGTCAAATCTCCTTAAGTCATTCAAAAGCTTTTGCGATCATGCAGGCTTTGATCGCGGAAAATGTGGTTGGGGACTTTCGTGCGCCGGATATCATGCGCTTTGGTTTTACGCCATTATATACCCGATATGTCGATATTTGGGACGCGGTGATGTGTTTGAAAAATATTATGGAAAAAGAGCTCTGGCAAAAAGCTGAATATGGTCAACTAACTGCTGTGACCTGATCCGTCGCGGCATTTAACAAACTGAGGTCGCCCTTATTCAAAAGGCGGCCTCTTTTTTTGGCAAGCTCATGCTTTCTCATCATTTAGAAGGATTTTTGTTGTGTGTTTTTCCGTGCTCATGGCAATGGTGGAATTGATTTCCTGTACCCCTTCAATCTGGGACAGATGATGCCACCATAAATCCTGATATTCCTGAATATCTTTGACGACTATTTTTAACAGGAAATCAACATTGCCCATCAAAGTATGGCATTCCATGATTTGTGGGATATCCTTGATGATTTCAATGAAATTAGGCAATACTTTTCGGCCATGGGCGGTCATTTTTACCTGAGTGAAAAGGGTGATATTCATGCCGATTTTATTGTTGTCCAATAAGGCGACCCGGCTTTTGATGATTCCTTCATCCTGCAGCCGCTGTATTCTGCGCCAACAGACCGATTTAGAGGAACTGATTTTTTCAGCAATGTCGGCAACAGGAAGCATGGCATCATCCTGAAGCAGGTTTAATATTTTTATATCCAAGGCGTCCATTTGGCACCCAGTCCCGTTTAATGTTGTTCTTTTAAAATTTTGTGCCTATTTCATAGCATTCATGGGTATAAATGGGAAGAAATTTCGCGCCAAACATGATATTATCTCTAAAAAGGAGTAAAGTGATGACCCCAAATAACGGTAATAAGCTAAATGTGCCCGCGCCCCGCAAGAGGCCGGGTGAAGCACCGGAATTTCATAATCTTGATATTCCGGATGCGGGGGCTGTTGCGCGTCCTGATGTCATGATGGATCCAAAGGAAATGTTTGGTTATGCCAATAGCCTGATCAGGGTTCTTAAAATGAACAATAAAGCCGTAGGAGAATGGGATCCCGGGCTTTGCGCCGATGATATGCGTAAAGGCCTTTATCATATGATGACAACGCGTATTTATGACGATCGTATGCAGAATATGCAGCGTGTCGGGAAAATGTCATTTTATATGAAATGCCGGGGGGAAGAGGCGGTATCCGTTGCGCAGGCTATGGCCCTTGACGATAAAGACATGCTGTTCCCATCCTACCGCCAGCAGGGATTATTGATATCTCGCGGCCGGGATTTGCTTGATATGATGAACCATTGCCTGTCCAATTCCAAAGATAATTGCAAGGGGCGGCAATTGCCCATCATGTATAGCTGGCGGGAAGGAAACTTCTTTTCTATTTCCGGCAACCTTGGGACGCAATTTTGCCAGGCCGTTGGCTGGGCTGTGGCGTCCGCCTATAAAGGCGAAGACGCCCTTGCCGCCACGTGGATTGGCGAAGGCACGACGGCAACGTCCGATTTTCATCATGGTATGACTTTCGCCGCCGTGTATAACGCGCCGGTTATTCTGAATGTGGTGAATAATCAATGGGCGATTTCAAGTTTTCAGGGCATAGCCGGCGGTGAAAAATCAACCTTTGCCGCGCGCGGCGTGGGTTATGGTATGCCGGGCCTTCGTGTGGACGGCAATGATTTTCTTGCGGTCTATGCCGTGACAAAATGGGCCGCGGAACGCGCCAGAAACGGCGGCGGCCCCACCATGATAGAACATTTCACTTACCGCGCCGATGCCCATTCCACCAGCGATGACCCCTCAAAATACCGGCCAGAGGATGAGGCGGAATCATGGCCGCTCGGCGATCCGATAGAGAGGCTGAAACAGCATTTAATTGAAATTGGTGAATGGTCTGAAGAAAAACATGCGGCGGCTATCAAGGAAATAACGGCCTTGGTCACGCGCAAATATAAAGAAGCAGAATCCTACGGCACATTGAATTCGGGCGAGAGGCCGGAAGTGAGCAGCATGTTTGAGGATATTTTCAAAGAACAGCCGGAACATCTGCGCCGGCAACGTCAGAAGCTGGGAGTATAAAATGGCCAAAATGAATATGATACAGGCCATTAATTCGGCCCATGACATTATGCTCGAAAAGGATAAATCTGTTGTGGTTTTCGGCGAAGATGTCGGCTATTTCGGCGGCGTTTTTAATGCGACCGAAGGCCTGCAGGAAAAATACGGTATTCAGCGGGTATTTGATACGCCCATCGCAGAAGGCGGGATTATTGCGCTGGCCATTGGTATGGGCGTGAATGATTTGCGGCCTGTGACCGAAATTCAATTCTCGGATTATATTTATCCTGCCTTTGATCAGATTGTATCAGAGGCATCGCGCCTGCGCTATCGCTCTGGCGGTGAATATTGGGCCCCCATTACCATCAGAACGCCTTGCGGCGGCGGCATTCGCGGCGGGCAGACCCATTCCCAAAGCCCGGAAGGTATATTTACCCATGTATCGGGCATTAAAACCATCATGGCGTCAAACCCGTATGATGCCAAGGGATTGCTGATCAGTGCCATTGAAGATGATGACCCCGTGGTCTTTTTTGAGCCAAAGCGCCTGTATAACGGGCCTTTTTATGGTGATCCGAAACAGCCGGCACAATCATGGGAAAAACATGCGAAAGGCGAGGTTCCAGATGGATATTATACAATCCCCATTGGAAAAGCGGAAACGGTGCGCTTTGGAAATGATCTGACAATTGTCACTTATGGCACCATGGTGCATGTATCCCTGGCAGCGGCAGAAATGTCCGGCTATGATGTTGAGGTTATTGATTTGCGGACGTTAACCCCGCTTGATATTGATCATATTGCGAGCTCTGTTTGCCGCACGGGCCGATGCGTCGTGGTTCACGAAGCCACACAAACCGGCGGGTTTGGCGCGGAAATATTATCACAAATTCAGGAAGAGTGTTTTTGGAAACTGGAAGCCCCTATCGAACGTGTGGCGGGCTGGGATATTCCTTACCCCCATGCTTTTGAATGGGAATATTTTCCGGGACAAGGCCGCGTACTGGATGCAATTAAAAATGTAATGGAAGGGTAAGGCCATGGGACAATATTTTTTCAAACTTCCTGATTTGGGCGAAGGTATCGTTGAGGCTGAAGTCGCGGCGCTTCATGTGAAAGTCGGGGATATGGTCACAGAGGATCAGCCCTTGATTGATATGATGACCGATAAGGCCACCGTAGAAATCCCAAGCCCTGTTGATGGCAAAATTCTGTCCATCAGTGGCCAGCTCGGTGAAATGATCCCTGTGGGCACGCCTATGGTGGTTATCGAGGTGGAAGGTGCCGGAAATATAGAGAGCAACATAGAGAGTGATATAGAGAGCAGTGAAGAAGAGCCGGTTGAAAAAGAAGAAAAACCCGTTGTTGAATCTGTCGCCAAGTCCGTGTCTGCCCCAATAGAAGCCCCAACAGCAGCACCAACATCAGGGGGTATAGTCAATGATAGCCCCCTGACTTCTCCCGCCGTTCGCTTGCGGGCACTGGAGGCAAATGTTGACCTTGCCAAAGTTCCGGCAAGCGGGCCTGCGGGCCGAATTACCCATCAGGACCTTGATGATTTTATTGCATCTGGCGGCAGAATATCTGGCCATATATCTGAGACGGGAAAAGAAAAACGCACCGCCATAGAGGAAATCCCTGTCATTGGCATTCGCCGCAAAATCGCCCAAAGAATGGAGCTGAGCAAACGCAGTATCCCTCATTATTCCTATGTGGAAGAAGTGGATGTGACGGAGGTTGAAAAGTTACGTGTTTTCCTCAATGCCAACCGAACAGAAGATCAGCCTAAATTATCCATATTGCCTTTCATCATGATGGCAACCCTAAAGGGCATGGAGAAATTTCCCGAATGCAATTCCCATTATGACCCGGAGCATAGTCTGGTTCGCCGCTTTTCCGGGGTGCATCTGGGTATTGCAAGCCAAACACCGAACGGCCTTATGGTGCCAGTTGTCAGCCATGCGGAAACCCGTGATATATGGGATATGGCCGCAGAAATGATGCGGGTATCATCGGCGGCCCGCGCGGGCAAGGCAAAGAGGGAAGAGCTTTCCGGCTCGACAGTAACCATAACGAGTTTGGGTAAAATAGGCGGCATTGTGACGACACCGGTCATAAATTATCCCGAAGTTTGTATCATCGGGGTTAATAAAATAGTGCCCCGCCCCATGGTCATGAATGAAACGGATATTCAGATTCGCCAGATGATGAATCTATCGTCATCTTTTGATCACCGCGTTGTTGACGGTTTTGTGGCGGCGGAGCTCATTCAATTCATCAAAGGGGCTTTGGAACAGCCCGCAACATTATTTATGTAAGGGTCGACGTTATGAAATGTAAAATACTGGTCATTGGCGCCGGGCCTGGCGGTTATGTGGCGGCCATTCGCGCGGGTCAGCTCGGGCTTGATACGATCATTGTCGAAGGTGACCGGGCAGGGGGAACCTGCCTTATACGGGGCTGTATTCCCTCAAAAGCCCTGATTCATGCGGCGGATAAATTTGAACAGATGTCGGCGCATAGTGCAAAAAGTCATTTGGGCATTAAACTTTCCGCAAAGCCGGAATTGGATTTTGCGGAAACCATCGCCTGGAAGGATGGTATCGTCGATCGGCTGAATGGCGGCGTTGAAGCCTTGCTGAAAAAAGCAAAAGTCAAACAGATCAAAGGCTGGGCAAAATTTAAAGATGCAAAGACATGCGATGTTGAAACCAGAGACGGCATCGTCACCATTACCGCAGAACATGTCATCCTTGCCAATGGATCGAAAGCCGCCGAATTACCGTTTCTGCCCTTTGGCGGAGATATTTTATCTTCAGCAGGCGCATTGTCTTTAACAGAAGTCCCTAAAAAACTGCTTGTGGTTGGCGCGGGCTATATTGGGCTTGAGCTTGGGATCGCCTATAGAAAACTTGGCTCTGATGTGACTTTTATAGAGGCAGACAAGAAAATTCTCAGCGCCTATGACAAGGAATTAACGGCCCCCGTGCAGCAATGGCTTAAAGCGCATGATGTGACCGTACATCTGGGCGCAAAGGCCAGCGGCTGGCAGGATAATATTCTGTCTTATACTGACAAGGACGGCAAAGAACAAAATATTGCCGCTGACAAGCTGCTGGTTACTGTGGGGCGGCAGCCAAATATTAACGGTTGGGGGCTGGAGAATATGGCTGTGGATATGGAGAATGGCTTTATCAAGATTGATAAATATTGCCATACATCCATGAAAAATGTCTGGGCCATTGGTGATGTGACGGGGGAGCCTATGCTGGCTCACCGGGCCTCTGCGCAAGGCGAAGTGGTCGCCGAGATCATTGCTGGCAAAAGGCGTGAATTTAATCCACAGGCCATTGCCGCCGTTTGTTTCACCGATCCTGAAATCATCGCGGTCGGCATATCTGCCCAAGACGCGAAGAAGAATAATATTGAGACGATCGTCGGAAAATTCCCACTCAAGGCCAATGGCCGCGCGTTGACCATGGAGGCGGCAGAGGGCTTTGTTCGCATCACGGCGCGGGCAGATAATCATGTGATTCTTGGCATTCACGCGGTTGGCCCGCATGTGTCGGAGCTTTCCGGTGAATTTGCCCTGGCCCTTGAAATGGGGGCAAGGCTGGAAGATATTGCGGGCACGATCCATGTTCATCCAACCGTGACGGAATCCTTTGCCGAGGCGGCATTGGCCGCGCTTGGGCATGCTATTCACATATAATTATTAAATAGCTTGACTTCGCAGCGGAAAGGCTGCAAATACGGCGCGTTACAGTGTGATCTAATATACACGCTTTTTTAATATTCCGCCTAGCAGGCATGGTTATGTATTTTCCATGTAAATTCAGAGCTTATAATTCTGGAACAAGTGCGATCGCGGATAAAATTTTGTGTCTGATAAAAAAAAATGACACAATTATATTCGCGAAAGGAATATGCAATGACGCATGATAATGCGCCAACTATTGACGAGTCTGTTACGGATGAATCTGGTACGGACTTTTCTGGCTTTAACAAATTTGGCCTTGCCGAAACAATTCTGAAATCAATTGACAGAGAGGGCTTTTCCTCTCCCACAAAAATTCAGACAATGGCCATCCCGCCCTTGATGGAAGGCAATGACCTGATTGGCATCGCCCAGACAGGCGGTGGCAAGACAGCGGCCTTTTCCCTGCCAACCATTAACAGGCTTCTGGAGGGTTATGTCAAACCGCGGCAGAATATGCCAAAGGTGTTGATCCTTGCCCCCACCCGTGAACTTGCCATGCAGATTGAACAATGCATCGTGACCTTTAGCAGGGGGACTAAAATTTCCAGCCTTGTTGTTGCCGGTGGCCAGCCTTATCCGCCGCAAACCAATAAATTACGGCGCGGCGTTGATATTCTTGTGGCGACACCGGGTCGCCTGATCGACCATATCAATCGCAGGAATATAAAATTTGATGATACCAATATATTTATTCTTGATGAAGCAGACCGTATGTTGGACATGGGCTTTATTGATGATGTTCAGGATATCGCAGATTCGCTGCCAGAAGGCCATCAGACGATTTTATTTTCCGCGACCATGAACCCAAAGGTGCGTAACCTGACGCGATCTTTGCTTAATGATCCCGTGAATGTGGAAATTAAACAGAAAACAGCCGTCGCCGACACGATCAGTCATAAATTGATGAATGTCAGCCGCAAGAATAAAGCCCGATTGCTGGCCCAGATATTGTCAGGTGAAAACGTCGAAAAAGCATTGGTCTTTGCCCGCACAAAAATCGGCGCAGATCATCTTTGCGGTTTATTGCAGGATGAAGGCATTCAGTCAGATGCCATTCACGGCGACAAGCGTCAAAGGGTACGGGAAAAAATCCTGATGAACTTCCGCCGGGGCCGGACAAAAGTATTGGTCGCGACCGATGTGGCGGCGCGGGGCATTGATGTGGACGGCATCAGCCATGTGGTAAATTTTGAACTGCCTATCGAGCCTGAAAACTATATTCACCGTGTTGGCCGGACGGGACGCGCCGGACAAAAGGGCATTGCCATATCCTTCTGTGATCCCAGCGACGTTCGTTTGCTGGTACATATTGAAAGATTGATCAAGCAGCCGATTGAAGTGGACGTCGATCATGAATTTCATATTGATGTGAGTGCGCGCGGCAAATCAGGCGGCAATCAGGGACGCTTCTCAAAACGGCGCAGCGGCGCAAATGACCACGGCGGACGCAGGGAAGGCGGCTTTGGCAGGGGCGGCAGTGGTTTTAAACGTGAAGGCCAAAGAGTGGGCGGCTTTAAACGTGATGATCGCGCGGATTCTGCCTCCCACCGCGATAACCGTGACAATCGCGCTAAATCTGACCGTTTCAAGCCGCGCGACAAGGCCAGTTTGGAAAACAGGTCAGAAAACAAATCAATTCATAAATTTGAGAAGAATGATTGGAAAAAAGAAGGCAAGCGTCCTGATCGTAAAGAGGGCGGCTATAACAAAGGGTCTCGCGGCGGACGTGACGGGGGCTATAAAAAACAGGATAGGCCTGTCAGGAATGATGCGCCCCGTTATGACCCATGGACGGCGGAAGCAAAAAAATATTCCGATGATCCGGTTCTTGGAAAATTAATTGGTAAGCCACCCAGAATAGATAGCAAAAAAGAGACCAAGTCTGATTTTGTTAAGGCCGGTGATAAGAAAAAATCTTTCAAGAAAAAAGACTCCAAATCATTTGCCCATTCATTTGACCGCAAAAAAGCTGGTGGCGGCAAGAAAAAGACCGCCTCCCCAGTATCTGGCAAACGTTCCCAGAAAAGTTATAAACCCAAGGGTAAAAATGGAACTGGCGATAAGGGCGGCACAAAGGCTTTCTCGCCAAAAAGAAAAACCTTGCGGCCCTCGCGCGCAGCCTGATATATAAAATTTCAATTAAAAAGGCCCCTGATCCGGGGCCTTTTTTTATGCGGGCTATCTTGGAATTTTTACATGCCGGGAATGGCGAGGGGTTTCCCGTTAATGAGCCTGATACCATCCTTTACTTCAAGGTCAAGGCTATATTCTTCGCCATTTTGCGTAAGATACCCTTGATTGATAAAAGTTTGCAGGGCAGCTGTTGCTTGCATATTGATCATTTGATCAATTTGCTCAGGGGGCATGCTGGCCATATCCATGCCGCCAGCGGTTAATTGCTGTTTTAAACCGATCGTGGCTATGGCCTTGGCCAGTGCCGTATCAAAAGTGATATGGGACGTAACGACAAGTTTTTTATTTAAGGCGATGGGGTCAGATAATTGCGCGATATTTTCAAGTTCGCTACCATCGAAAGACAGCTTGCCGTCGCTTTTAAAAACGCCGTCATTCATTAAAAAGTCAAGGTTATTGATGATAATTTCCGGTGAGCCTTTAAGAATTTTTTCCCCGGCGCGCGCCGCAATAATTTGTAAATTGGCCGCTGTTTGTTCGGCCGTTGGCGTTTCTCCATCCTGATTTTGATAGGAATCTTGTATAGACCTTGCATAATCTGTTATGGCCTCAAGACTTAGATGGTTGACATTCATATCAAAAATAATATTTTTCAATTCAATATCCGGGCTGGTAAAGTCTGAAATATTGGTGGAGAAATACATGGTCAGTGCCGTTTCACTCTCTTTGTCCAAATTATATTCGCTGGTAATGTTATTAAGTGAAAATGAAATATTTTTCACGGTTTCCGAGAAATTAATATGGCCTAGATTGGTGCTGCCTTTTCCAAGCCAAAGAAGTTCATTTACCTTATGTCCATCAGCATGGCCGCTTATTTCCGTCAGGGACAGACTTCCCTCAGATGTTTGAAAGGATAGTCCCGGAAAATAAAAGCTGGCGGTATATTCATCAATGGCAGAATTTATATTTCCCTGGAAATTCATACCCTTAAAATTCATACGGACGTGTTTTACAGTCTCATCTTCTGCTGTTTCAGAAGTGTTATCAGCTTTGAACGCAGGGACACTTGCCGTGAAATTTATATTGCCAAGATAGGAAACAGAGGAAAATATATCCAATAGGCTGATGAGGTTGTTATTTTCTTTTATGGCGTAATATTCCGGGTGATCAATATCCTGCAGGGTGCCAGACAGGGACATAAGGGCAAAATTCACGCCATTCTGAAAGGTGACGGGGCCGTGAGCTATGGTAATATCAAGAGTAAAGCCCTTCTTCAAAAATTCATAAGTATCCTTGTCAAACCCTTCCTGCTCATCAATAGAGGCCCCAAGGATATTCAGGGTATGCTCATCAAAGCCATAAGAAATCACGGCGCGAGAGGAGAACCATCCTTGATCATAGGTTTGTATTTCGAGGATATAGCCCGGGATTTGCGATATTTCTTTGGCGAGTTCAGCGATATTTTTCTTTGCCATATTGCCGATAAAATAAGGCATAATGGCAAAAATTAATATGACACCAACGATAAGGCTTAATATTTTTTTGTTTTTCACAGGATCTCCCCCAATGGTTTTTTATCAGAAAGGTAAACTATAACCTATTCTTATGATCAGTCACTTGATATTTTGCAATATTGGCCTATCTTAATGGCTTGCAATTAATATTATTTAGGAAATATAGATTATGTATGACTATGATTTTTTTGTCATTGGGGCGGGCTCTGGCGGCGTTCGGTCTAGCCGAATGGCGGCCACTTATGGCGCGAAGGTTGGATTATGCGAAGACTACCGCGTTGGCGGCACATGCGTCATCCGTGGCTGCGTACCCAAAAAGCTGTTTGTCTATGCTTCTGAATATTCTGCGCATTTTAGTGATGCGGCAGGTTTTGGCTGGTCAGAGGCGGATCATAAATTTGACTGGCCCGCATTGATCGCCGCCAAGGATAAAGAAATTGACCGTCTGAATGGGCTTTATATTCAGAATTTAGAAAATCATTATGTGGAAATCATTCAAGCGCGCGGCAAGCTTCTGGATGCCCATACTGTCGAACTGACATCGGCGGAGGGCCGCCGAACCATCACCGCAGGAAAAATACTGATTGCGACCGGCGGCTGGCCGCAAATGCCGGATATTCCCGGCATAGAACATGCCATCACGTCAAACGAGGCCTTTCATTTGCCGGTATTGCCCAAAAAACTCGCCGTTGTGGGCGGTGGTTATATCGCCGTTGAATTTGCCGGCATCTTTAATGGTATGGGCGTGGAAACCCATCTTTTATATCGGGGCGAGCAGATATTACGGGGGTTTGACCGGGAAATTGCCGATAAATTAAACGAAGAAATGAGCAAGAAGAATATTGATGTTCGCGTTCAGACCAATGTGACAGAAATCATCAAGTCAGATGATGGTTTATCACTCACCTTGACAGATGGCTCAACGCTATTGGTGGATTGCGTCATGTTTGCGACAGGCCGCTTGCCAAATTCCAAGAATATGGGTTTGGAAGATTTAGGCGTTGAAATGACCCCAAACGGGGCCATTATCATTGATGAAAATTACAAGAGCTCTGTGGATAATATTTTTGCCGTGGGTGACGTGACGGGCAAGATCCAGTTAACGCCTGTGGCCATTAAAGAAGGCGCCGCGCTGGCCGCAACACAATTTAATGACACGCCGACCCTGGTGGATTATGAAAATATCGCCACCGCCGTTTTCTCGCAGCCCTCAATCGGCACGGTTGGTATGAGCGAGGAAGAAGCCACCCGGAAATTCGGTCAGGATATTCAGGTTTTTCGGTCTGAATATAAATCCATGAAATTCACCCTGAGTGGCCGGCCTGAGAGATCCCTGATGAAAATGATCATTCAGAAATCGACGGATAAGGTGATAGGGGCGCATATCATCGGCCCGGATTCAGCAGAAATCATTCAGGGCATTGCCATTGCCCTGAAATGCGGCGCCACAAAAGCGCAGTTTGATTCTACGGTGGCCGTGCATCCGTCATCTGCGGAAGAATTTGTCTTAATGAAATAATATTTTATGGAAACTATGTTTTTTAGAAGAAAAACCCCTTTGTGGGTTGTTTTTTCTGGTCTTCCATGGCGAACATCTTTATATGAGGCCATAATAAAAAAATTAATATGATGGATGGAATTATGAGTAAAAACTGGACGCCTGACAGCTGGAGATCAAAACCCATTAGGCAGGTTCCTGTTTATGCTGATCAGGCAGAACTGGAAAAAGTAGAAGCAGAATTGGGCAGATGTCCGCCGCTGGTGTTCGCAGGGGAAGCAAGGCGGCTGACGACTCAATTGGGCGACGTGGCAGAGGGCAAGGCTTTCTTGCTGCAAGGCGGGGACTGCGCCGAAAGTTTTGGCGAATTTCACGCGGATAATATTCGGGACACTTTTCGCGTCCTGCTTCAGATGTCTGTGGCTTTGACCTATGCGGCGGCTTGCCCCGTGGTGAAAGTAGGCCGTATTGCCGGACAGTTCGCCAAACCCCGCAGCAGTGACTTTGAAACCATTGATGGTGTGAAATTGCCCAGTTATCGCGGCGATATCATCAATGGTATAGACTTTACGCCCGAATCTCGAATTCCAGACCCGAAACGTATGC
The DNA here is from genome assembly GCA_026982375.1 of Emcibacter sp. Taxonomy (GTDB): domain Bacteria; phylum Pseudomonadota; class Alphaproteobacteria; order Sphingomonadales; family Emcibacteraceae; genus Paremcibacter. The sequence goes on from JALSHF010000002.1 coordinate 13,804, forward strand.
TTCGAGCCTACAGCCAGTCGGCATCAACTTTGAACCTGTTGCGGGCCTTTGCGCAGGGCGGCTATGCCAACTTACATAAAGTTCACCAATGGAATCTTGATTTTGTTCAGAATAACCCCGCTTCCGAACAATATACGGATCTGGCAGACCGTATTGATGAGGCGTTGGCCTTCATGAAGGCCTGCGGCATTGATGCGGGGGCGCGGGAGCTTAGCGGAACGGATTTCTATACGTCGCATGAGGCATTGCTGCTATGGTATGAAGAGGCATTGACCCGCGTTGACAGCATCACAGGCCGTTGGTACGACACATCAGGACATATGCTCTGGATTGGCGACAGGACGCGTCTTTTGGATGAGGCTCATATTGAGTTTTTATCCGGCATTGGCAATCCCCTTGGGCTCAAGGTCGGCCCGACCACAGATATGGATGAGTTGATTCGCATTATTGATAAAGTAAATCCCCAGAATGAGTCCGGAAGGGTAACATTGATTTGCCGCATGGGCGCCGATTTGCTGGAGGATAAACTCCCCCCCATTATCCGCAGAATAGAGGAAGAAGGCTGCCTGGTTGTCTGGTCATCTGATCCCATGCACGGCAATACCATAACCTCCACATCCGGTTTTAAAACCAGACCATTCGAGCAGGTTCTCGCAGAAATTCGCCGTTTCTTTCGGGTTCACCGCGCGGAAGGAACCTATGCCGGCGGCGTGCATTTTGAAATGACGGGGCAGAATGTCACGGAATGCACAGGCGGCGCTGAGGACATCACGGATGAGACGCTTGGTGATCGTTACCGGACTTTTTGTGATCCACGATTAAATGCCGGTCAGTCTCTTGAGCTTGCTTTTTTGATTGCGGAGAGTTTAAAAGAGGAACGTCAGGCTCTTGCAAAATTACGTGAGCCAAAATAGTTATAAAAATCCAGAGCAGTCATAAAATAAAGCTGCCCTGGTCTTTATTCCTGACCTGATCTTTTATGCATTTAAAGAGACTTGGGACTTATGAAACAGCTAAATATTTCTCTGGCAAGCCTGAATCCGACGGTTGGTGATCTGCCCGGCAATTATGACAAGATAATCCGCGCCCGAAAGGCCGCTGAAGGCGCTGACCTGATTGTTTATAGTGAGCTATGCCTGATTGGCTATCCGCCAGAAGATATTGTGCTGAAGGGGGCTTTCCAAAAGGCGGCCATGGACAAGCTGCTTGATCTTGCGGCGCTTACGGCAGATGGCGGCCCGGCCATGCTGATTGGATCCTGCTGGCGGGAGGGCGACCTCCTGTATAATTCGGCTATTCTTCTGGATAATGGCAAAATTTCCGCCATAAGGCATAAGGTTGACCTGCCCAATTATGGTGTTTTTGATGAAAAGCGCGTTTTCGAAGGTGGGCCGGCCCCAAAAGTCATGGTTTTTCGCGGCGTAAAACTTGGGGTGATGACCTGCGAGGATATGTGGTCGCCGGAAATATCGGAAAGGCTGGCGGCTGGCGGAGCTGAAATACTGATTGTCCTCAATGGTTCCCCTTTCGAGCAGGGTAAATATTCTGAACGCCAAAGCCTGGGCGAAGCACGGGCAAAAGAAAATGCGTTGCCCCTGATTTATGTCAATCAGGTGGGCGGACAGGATGAGCTGGCCTTTGATGGCGGGGCTTTTGTCTTAAATAGAGCAGGTGGACTAACGGCCCGGGCGAAAAGCTGGCAGGTGGGGTTATTCCTGACAAAATGGCAACGGGAAACCCAGGGACAATCTGGCCAATGGGCCTGTACCACAGATGAAATTAATGATATTGCAGAAGGCTATGACGCCATTTATCAGGCGATGATCACCGGGCTTCGGGATTATGTTCATAAAAACCATTTCCCGGGCGTGGTTCTGGGCATGTCCGGCGGCATTGACAGTGCGCTCAGTGCGGTCATTGCCGTTGATGCTCTTGGGGCGGAAAATGTTCACCTTGTCATGATGCCGTCAAAATATACCAGCGAGGAAAGTCTGATTGATGCGGCCATATGCGCCGAATGGCTTGGGGCGCGTATGGATAATATTCCCATAGAGCCAGCAGTGCAGGCCTTTGACGCGATGCTCGCAGGACAATTTGCCGGGACAGAAGCAGATACCACAGAAGAAAATCTGCAATCGCGAATCCGCGGCGTTACCCTCATGGCGCTGAGCAACAAGTTTGGCTATATGCTGCTGACCACAGGAAATAAATCTGAAATGTCTGTGGGTTATGCCACACTTTACGGCGATATGTGCGGCGGCTATTCGGTTTTGAAAGACCTGTATAAGAGGGATGTTTTTGCCATCAGTGACTGGCGTAATGCGCATCACCCCCATGGTGCCTTAGGGCCAAAAGGTCAGGTCATGCCCAAAAATATCATCACAAAACCACCCACAGCGGAGCTTAAACCGGATCAAAAGGATGAGGATAGCCTGCCGCCTTATGATATTCTGGATGATATTCTGGAATGCCTGGTCGAACAAGAAATGCCGGTTAAAGATATCGTGGCCAAAGGGCATGAAATAGAAACTGTTGCCCGCATTGAACATCTGCTATACATCGCGGAGTATAAAAGACGCCAAGCCCCGCCCGGCGTTAAATTAACCCGCCGAAATTTTGGCAGGGACCGCCGTTACCCGATCACCAATGGTTTTCGTAACGCCCGATTAGAAGAGAAATGAGTATATTGCTAGATGACTAAACCCGTAAAAGTACGTTTCGCCCCAAGCCCCACTGGATTGCTTCATGTGGGGAATGTCCGTACCGCCCTTGTGAATTGGTTATTTTGCCGTAAATATAATGGCACATTCCTTTTGCGCCTTGACGATACGGATGCAGTTCGCTCGACAGAGGCTTTTGCCGAAGCCATTGAACGCGACTTGCTATGGCTGGGGCTGGATTGGGACGAGAAGGCATGCCAGTCTGATCGCTTTGATCGCTATAATGAAGCCGTAGAGACATTAAAGGCGGATGGCCGATTATACCCTTGTTATGAAACAGGGCAAGAACTTGATCTGAAACGTAAAGTTCAGCTGGGACAGGGCAAGCCGCCGGTTTATGACAGGGCGGGCTTGAATTTAAGCGATGGTGACATTGCCGCATTGGAAGCCGAAGGCCGCAAAGCTCATTGGCGCTTTAAACTTGACCTTCCGGCGCGGGTGGCATGGGATGATCTGGTGAAGGGGCCTTTAAGCTTTGATATGGCGGCCTTAAGTGACCCCATATTGATCCGTGAAGACGGGAGTTTTCTCTATACATTGCCCTCTGTTGTCGATGATATTGATTTTGGCATTACCCACATCATGCGCGGCGAAGACCATGCGACCAATAGCGCGGTGCAAGCACAGTTATTTGAAGCTTTGGGCGGGCATATTCCCTTTTTTGCCCATTTCTCTTTATTGACCGGAGCCGGCGGCGAGGGATTATCGAAACGCCTCGGTACGGCAAGTATCCAGTCATACCGCGAAGAAATGGGTCTGGAAGCCATGAGTATAAACAGCCTGCTGTCGCGCCTTGGCTCTTCTGAGGCTATTGAACCGATGCTGTCTCTGGAACCCCTGGTCGCGGGGTTTGACTTTTCCAAATACAGCCGATCAACGGCGAAATTTGACCCTAAGGACCTTGAAATATTAAATGCCAAAATTCTCCATAATACGGATTATGCGGCCGTTTCAGACCGGCTTGAAAATGTGGATGAGGCTCTGTGGAATATCTGCCGTAAAAATATAAATAAACTCAGCGATATCAATGAATTAAATTTGATTGTTAAAGGGCCGATTCAGCCGGTGATCACCGATCAGGACTTTGCAAATCAAGCCGCAGACTTATTGCCTGATGCGCCGTGGGATGATGCTACGTGGAAAGTTTGGACCACGGCGGTGAAAGAAGCCACAGGAGCCAAGGGCAAGGCACTTTTCATGCCCCTGCGCCAAGCGGTAACCGGCATGGATCATGGGCCGGAGATGGGGGCATTATTGCCCCTGATTGATCCCGAGATTGTCAAGGCACGTTTGCAGGGTAAAGCCGCATGAGGCCGAGTTTAAGACTATATAATACCCTGAGCAAGCAGAAGGAAGATTTCAAACCGATCAAACCCGACCATGTGACGCTTTATGTTTGCGGGCCAACGGTTTATGACTTTGCCCATGTGGGCAATGCCCGTCCGGTGGTGGTTTTTGATCTTTTGGTGCGTTTGCTGCGCCATGATTATAAACGGGTTACCTATGCGCGCAATATCACGGATATTGATGATAAAATTATCGAGGCTGCCCAGAAAAGCGGTCAGCCAATTTCTGAGATCACTGAAAAATATACCCGTATATATGAAGAAGATATGACGGCCCTGAATGCCAGAATGCCGGATATCCGGCCAAAGGCCACGGAATATATTGATCAGATGATCGCTATGACATCGCGTTTGATTGATAAGGGCCATGCCTATGAAAAGGACGGCCATGTGCTGTTTTCTGTGCCGAGCATGGCAGATTACGGCGCACTTTCCGGCCGGAAATTAGAGGATATGATTGCTGGGGCGCGGGTCGATGTGGCATCTTATAAAAATGATGCCGCAGATTTTATTCTGTGGAAACCTTCCACGGATAATCAGCCGGGCTGGGATAGTCCATGGGGGCGCGGGCGCCCGGGCTGGCATCTGGAATGCAGCTGCATGATCGAGGAGAATTTTGGCAAAACCATTGATATTCATGGCGGCGGGCTGGATTTGATCTTTCCCCATCATGAAAATGAAATCGCCCAAAGTCGCTGCGCCCATGACGGCGCGCCTCTGGCCAACTATTGGATGCATAACGGTTATCTGACTGTTGAAGGCGAAAAAATGTCAAAATCCCTTGGCAATTTCGTGACCGTTCATGAATTGCTTGAGGAATTCCCCGGCAAGGGTGAGGCGATCCGCATGTGCCTGCTCAGCGCCCATTATCGCCAGCCCGTAGATTTCAGCCGCGAGGGAATCCGGCAGGCTCAAAGGCAGCTTGATCGCTGGTACCGATTGACCAAAGATGTCAAGGGGGGGGGTGAGGTGCCGGAATCTATTCTGGACGCCCTGCGCGATGACCTGAATACGCCAAGGGCCATAGCTGCGTTAAATGCGCTTGCGAAAAAAGCTGTAACGGATGATGCCGCTAAAATATCCTTGAAAGCGGCGGCGAATCTGTTTGGGCTTTTGGAACAGGATGATTGGTTTAGGGCAGCAGGTGATGATAACGCCATTTCTGAAGAGATGATCGAAAAATTAATAGATGAACGTGCAGAGGCCAAGAAAAACAAGAAATTCGCCCGGGCCGATGAAATTCGCAATATACTGGAAAAACAAAATATTTTTCTTCTTGATGGCTCAGATGGCACCACGTGGGAGCGCAAGTAAATCATGATCTGTCATTGTTGCTTACGCAGAAATGGTGAGGTGGAGTAGGGGCTATTGTATCATTGTTTTTGACACTATTTGACTGACTTTCTTGTCATAATAATTTCTATTATCTTACTTCATTTATATTTGATTCTATCAACCCATTACTATCAAGCAGACAGGAAATACTATATTCCAATTCAAGGTTAAAACTGTTCTTTGCGGAAAATTTGCTGGTTACTCTTGTTCTACCATTCGGTGTTTCGTATATAGATAAATTCAGAATTCTTGAGAAGTTTACAGTGCTAGGGTGGCTAGCTACTGATTTTGCATAATTTTCACATAGGTCAATTGCTTTTGTATTATTTATGTATTTTTTTGCTTTGAATTTAATATCATTTTCAACATCAGATTTAGAAAAGAAAACATTAAATACTTTATATCCTTTTCCGCAAGTGACGAAAAAAACGGGATTTGACTTACTTCCTTTGCTACTTGAAATATAGGCTGATGATGTGTCAATATCTTTACACTGGGAATTTTCACGGTGAATTTTATTAACTCCAGCAATAATAATATCTTTATAAGGTCTTATATTTTTATCAAATAAGAAGTCTGCTTCCGTAAAAACTTCAAATCCCGTATGATCTATTTTTTTGCCGCGTAAAAATCTGCTTGCTATCCAGCCGCGATGAGATTGGCTAAGCCAGTCTGGGTTAATAACGCGAATTTTAGACCAGTTTCCCTCTGAGCATTCTTCGAATACTGTGACTGAATTATCTATGGTTATATAATGTGTTGTTTTTAGTATTTTTGTAGCTTTTTGATTAATGATTTTACTAAAATTAGATCCTGGACCTTTTCGGATATTAATTTGTGTACCATTAACTTTATATTGTTTTCCTGTTTTTATAGACGAATTACTACATGATTGGATTTTTGCCGCATAAGATATTTTTGGAGGAAAGTAAGATATTAGTAATATGCAAAGAACCCAAATCAATTTTGATTTATACATTTTATTTCCTCCTATATTTTCTACAAAACCCTATTAGTTTTTCTATCTAGGATTGAGGGTAATATATTTGGTATAATATTCATATAAGTAATATTAATATTTTGTAATTTTCTTCAAAAACAACCCCAAAGCCGCAAATACCGTAGCTTCCCTGACCTTATTCCGCCCTATATCCCCAAACAGATGCTTCTCGTGCAAGGTCACACCTTCCCGACCCGCTACTGCCATATGAACCAGTCCTACAGGCTTTTCAGCACTGCCGCCGCCGGGGCCGGCGATGCCGGTGACGGAAACGGCGATATTAGCCGATGAATATTTTAAGGCACCGGTCGCCATGGCGATGGCGGTTTCGCGAGTGACCGCGCCGCCGATGCGCAGGGTTTCGGTACTGACCCCCAAAAGCTCCATCTTGGCGCGATTGGTATAGGTGATGAAACCTCTGTCAACCACGTCCGACGATCCGGCGATCTCGGTCAAGGCGGCCATAATCAACCCGCCGGTGCAGGATTCTGCGGTTGCCAGATGAAAGCCCCTGTCCCGCGCCATTTGTAACGTCTCGGCGGCAAGCTTGATAATGTCATCAGAGAACATAAATATAAAATCCAATCACGATTGCGGCGGCCATAAATCCGGCAATGACATCATCCATCATCACGCCGTACGCGTCATGGCGGTCATCAAATATCTTAATGGGCCAGGGTTTATAGATATCAAAAACCCGGAATGCCACAAAGGCCAGAAACATTGGACCAACGGATAGAGGGATGGTTGCCGTCATGGCGGCAATGGGCAGGCAGGCTATCCACTGGCCGGCAACCTCATCAATGACAATTTCTCCGGGGTCGGTTTTTCCGGTTTCATCCATATAAATTTTTGATGCCCAAAGACCCACCATAAACACAAGGATGATGGCCACAGATAAACCCATGGGGCCAAAGCGTTCAATGATGATCCAGGCAAAGGGCAGGGCGGCCAATGATCCCATTGTGCCGGGCGCTTTTGGGGCAAGGCCGGAATAAAACCATGTGGCCAGCAACAGGGCCGGATGAATTGGGGATTTTGACCATTTATCTACGAACATATTTCATTCTCTCTACTCTGGTAATCTGACGGTTGCAATGGCTTGGGCGGCGATGCCTTCTTTGCGGCCTGTAAAGCCAAGCTTTTCTGTTGTGGTGGCTTTTATGCTGACCCGCGAAGGGGTAATACTCAGAATATTGGCGATATTCTCCCGCATGGCTTGGGCGTGGGGCAAGATTTTGGGGGCTTCGCAAATGATTGTCAGGTCAATATTGCTGATGATGCCGCCCTCTTCCTTGATCAGCTGCGCCGCATGTTTGAGGAATATGTCAGAGCTTGCTCCTTTCCATTGATCATCGCTGGGCGGAAAATACTGACCGATATCACCTGCGCCAATGGCCCCGAGCATAGCGTCGGTTAAGGCATGCAAGGCCACATCAGCGTCCGAATGACCTTTCAATTTCTGGTCATGGTCGATTGGAATGCCGCCCAATATCACTTGGCTGCCCTCTTCAAAGGCATGGACATCATACCCAAGCCCGCTGCGTATATCGGTAAGATTGTCTTTAATCATATTTTCGGCCTTTTTGAGGTCTTCACGTGTGGTTATTTTAAAATTACTTTCTTCGCCGGTTATGGTTAAGACTTGAACGCCGCAGGATTCCGCAATGGCGGAATCGTCAGTCATATCCTGTGTTTCCATTCTTTTATGTGCCATGAATATCAGCTTGTAGCGAAAAGCTTGCGGCGTTTGCGCCAGTGCCAATGTCTTGCGATCCATGGTTTCCTTTATTTTATTTTTGCTGACCAGCTTAACGGTATCAACCACGGGGAGGACAGGAACCACCGCGCCATGATCGGTAGCCGCAATGATAATATCCTCAATATGTTTTGGTGATATGAAAGGGCGGGCCGCATCATGAATTAAAACCAGATCAGGCTCATCCTGAGCAAGGCCTTGCAAGCCGTTCATAACGGATTGTTGCCGTGTCGCGCCGCCAGGCACGGGATCAAGGATGGTCATCACCTGACCTTTTTGGGCCTGATCTTCCTGCGTTATGGCTTGGGTGGATAGATCATATAATGCGCGGTCATCTGGATGAATAACGCATTGAATCAAGTCAATGTAAGGCACCTTGGCAAAAGTTTCGATGGTGCGTTCAAGGATTGTTTTTCCGCAAACTGATATATATTGCTTGGGAATTTCCCCGCCTGCTCTATGGCCTCTGCCCGCAGCAACTATTATTACGGCAACCCTCATAACATCATCATTCCATTCGTTATTTAAGGGGCTAAATCTATCATTCCGGCATAAAAAAGTCTGTATTTTTCTTGAAGTAATTGTCCTTTGACCCGGAAAGCCTTTTCAGCTATAGTGCCGCGTAATTTTGCTTAAACATTAATCATTAATATGAATTGCTTAAATATTAGACATGACTTTGAAAAATATGACCATAGACATTGGGCCGATTACGCTGGAAGACCCTGTTTTGTTATGCCCGATGGCCGGCGTAACCGATCTGCCTTTTAGAAGATTGGTCAAAAGCTTTGGGGCGGGGCTTGTTACATCTGAAATGATTGCCAGTCAGGCGATGATACGGGATCATAAACGTACCCATAAAATGGCCTATGCGGAAAGCGATGAATATCTGATGTCTGTACAGCTTGCCGGCCATGACCCTGATATGATGGCGCAGGCCGCCAAGATGAATCAGGATAAAGGGGCCAAAATCATTGACATCAATATGGGTTGCCCTGCCAAAAAAATTGTTAATGGCTATGCGGGATCGGCCTTGATGCAGGATTTGACCATTGCCAAAAGTATATTGCTCGCCGTTGTGGAGGCCGTGGACGTGCCTGTGACCCTGAAAATGCGCACAGGCTGGGATATTACGAACCGCAATGCCCCCGAACTTGCCCGCATTGCCGAGGACGTCGGTATTAAAATGGTGACGGTTCATGGCCGAACCAGAAATCAGATGTATAAAGGCAAAGCGGACTGGACATTCATTCATCAAGTCAAAGATGCCGTGTCTCTTCCGGTGATTGCCAACGGGGATATTGTTACCTGCGAAGATGCCGCGGAAGCCCTGCGTCAATCCGGCGCGGACGGTGTCATGATTGGCCGGGGGGCATATGGCAAACCGTGGTTTTTATCACAAGTCATTCATTATTTAAAAACCGGCGAAAAACTGCCGGATCCAAGCCTGGCAGAGCTCAAATATATTGTGATTAATCATTATCAGGCCATGCTTGACCATTACGGTGAAGAGGCCGGCAAGAGAATCGCCCGCAAGCATATTTCATGGTACACAAAAGGGTTAAGGGACAGCGCTTCTTTCCGCCAGCAGGTCAATCACTTAAGTGATTCAAGTCAGGTGAGGGATATGATTCATCGTTTCTTTGATCCGTTGATTGCGGAGGTGGCCGCTTGAAACCGCAAACCGTTATAAGCCAGGATTTGATTTTAAATTCCCTGCCGGATTCTATTGTCGTGGTAAGTAGCGAAAATCAAATCACTTATGTGAATAACGCGGCGGAACAATTGTTTTTCTCCGGGGCTAAGATGTTGCTTAAGCGTAAGCTGGACGAGATTGTATCGCATGATAGTCCACTCGTGGCTATCATTGGCCAATCCCGGAAAAGCAAGGCTATTATTTCTGAATATGACATTATATTGGCCAGCCCGAAATACGGTAACAAGCGTGTGGATATTCATGTGTCCCCCCTTATGGACAGGGGGGGAGACATCGTTATTCAGCTGCAGGAAAGAAGTATCGCCCAGAAAATAAGCCAACAGTTAAACCATCGGGGGGCTGCGCGGTCAGTCGCCGGCATGGCGTCTGTTTTAGCCCATGAGATTAAAAACCCCTTGTCCGGCATTCGAGGCTCGGCGCAGCTTTTAGAGCAGGACGCCAGTGAAGAAGACAAGGGCCTCACCCGCCTGATCTGTGAAGAGACGGACCGGATTTGCGCGCTCGTCGACCGCATGGAGGTTTTCTCCAATAACAAACCTATTGTACCGGAAGATATCAATATCCATTCAGTATTGGAACATGTTCGAAAACTGGCCCAGAACGGGTTTGGCAAGCATGTGACGTTCAAAGAAAAATATGACCCTTCCATTCCGTCAGCGCGCGGTGACAAGGGGCAGTTGATTCAGGTTTTTTTGAATTTGATTAAAAATGCTGTTGAGGCATTGCCGCCATCAAAGGGTGGGGAGGTGACCTTGACGACGGCTTACCGTCATGGGGTGAGGGTTGCTGTTGCAGGAACCGGCGAACGTATGCATTTGCCGCTGGAAATCTGCGTGATTGATAACGGCAGCGGCATTATGGATGACCTAAAACCGCATTTATTTGATCCGTTTGTCACCACAAAACCTTCAGGCACAGGTTTGGGGCTGGCGCTGGTGGCAAAAATAATTGGCGATCATGGCGGCATTATTGAATGTGATACGGCCCGGGAGAATACGATTTTCAGGGTATTGTTACCAAGCTATAAAGGACAGGGGTTATGACCGGTAAAATGCTGTTAATAGCAGATGATGACAAGGCCATACGCACTGTATTGTCCAAGGCTTTGGAAAGAGAAGGTTATGAGGTTAAATTAACCAGCAATGCCGCCACCCTGTGGCGCTGGGTATCCAGCGGAGAGGGCGACCTGGTAATCACGGATGTTGTCATGCCCGATGAAAATGGCCTTGACCTTCTGCTGAAGATTAAAAAAATCCGTCCCGGTTTGCCTGTGATTGTCATGTCGGCGCAAAATACCTTGATGACGGCGGTGAAGGCAACGGAACGCGGGGCTTATGATTATCTGCCAAAACCGTTTGATTTAAATGAGTTAAAGTCCGTTGTTGCCAAAGCCCTTACGGTAAAGCCTAATATGGTTGATGCGCCCGCCGTGGATGATGAGGCAGAGGATCTGCCCTTGATCGGCCGTTCGCCCGCCATGCAAAATGTATATCGCGTTATGGCCCGCCTGATGGCGACTGATCTGACTGTTACCATAACCGGCGAGTCCGGTACCGGGAAAGAATTGGTGGCCAAAGCCCTACATGATTTTGGTAAACGTAAAAACAGTCCTTTTGTCGCGCTAAATATGGCGGCAATCCCGAGGGAGTTGATCGAGAGCGAATTATTCGGCCATGAAAAAGGGGCTTTTACCGGTGCGGAAAGCCGTAGTTCAGGCCGTTTTGAGCAGGCACAGGGCGGAACATTGTTTTTAGATGAAATTGGCGATATGCCGCTTGAGGCACAAACCCGATTGCTCCGCGTGCTGCAGGAAGGGGAATATACGGCAGTTGGCGGCAAGAGAACGATAAAAACAGATGTCCGTATTATTTGCGCCACCCACCGTGACCTCAAATCTTTGATAAGCCATGGTCTATTCAGGGAAGATTTATATTACCGGTTGAATGTTGTCCCGCTAAGATTGCCGCCTTTGCGCGAGAGAGTTGAAGATATCAACGACCTCATGCGCCAGTTTTTGAACAGCTATGCCGCAGAAAATTCTCAAGTACCAAAGCTCATTGATAAAGAAGCCTTGAATTATCTCAAGCAATACCCTTGGCCGGGGAATGTGCGTGAATTGGAAAATCTATGCCAGCGTATTGCCGCGCTGTATGTTGAGGATACGATAACCCTTGATATTGTCTGCTCGGAAATGGTGCCCTTGCCTGTTGGCGGACAGGCTGAAGAAAATGGGGTTGTCTCTGATGAGACCCTTCAGGAGTCCATAAATCGCCACCTTAAACGTTATTTTGATGCCCATCTTCCCCATGATTTACCCCCGCCCGGATTATATTCCCGCCTGCTTAGTGAATTTGAGAGACCTTTGATTGAAAATACATTGTCAGCGACCAGAGGCAACCAGATAAAAGCGGCAGAATTGTTAGGGCTGAACCGAAATACCTTGCGTAAGAAAATCAAAGATTTGAATATTGATATCCGGAGAAGTTAAAGACAGATTTGAGATGTTGTAAAATTACAACAATATGATATTCTGCATTCAGATGTACATGATAAACGCTAAAAAATTTAGAAGACTTGGCTCATGGGCAAGAAAAGTGAATCTTGCCCGCAAGTCAACTTATGGATTAGCCATCGCGGCTGTTTTATCTGTTCTGGCGACCTTTGCGACCTTCTCCGATGTCGGGCCGTTTCTGCCTACTTCCAGTACACTTTTCGTAATGTTGACCATAAATCTGGCTATTTTGCTTATTTTTGCCGCCATGATTGCGCGGCAAATTATCCAATTAAGGGCAGGGCAAAAGTCGGGGCTTGGTAGCTCCCGGCTGCATAGGCGTATTATAACCTTATTCAGTATTGTCGCGATCACACCAACGATTATTGTGGCTATTGTATCCGGAATGTTTCTGGAATTTGGGCTGCAAAGCTGGTTCAGTGACAAGGTTCGCACCGCACTTGATAATTCTCAGGCTGTGGCAGAGGCCTATATAGAAGAACATAAAAAAGCCCTTCAGGCCGATGTTTTAGGGGTGGCGAGAGATTTGAATGCGCAGGCCTTCAGCTTGACACAAAACCAGTTGTTATTGGAACAGGCATTATCGGTCCAAGCCCAACATTTATCTCTATCAGAAGCCATTATATTCGAACGCAACGGGCAGGTTAAGGCGCGGGCTAAAACCACATTAAGTTTGATAGGAGATTCATTTCCGCTGGCTGCGCTGGAAATGGCCGCCAAGGGGAGTATCGTGCCGATCATTGGTGGTGATAATGATAACCGTGTGAGAGTATTGGTCGCATTGGATGGATTTCTAGGGTATTTCCTGTATATCAGTCGCTTTGTTGACCCCAAGGCGCTTGCTCTTGTGAAAAATACCAAGGATGCGCGATCAGACTATATGGCGGCACTGAATGATAAATCCCGGTATAGGCTGTGGTTTAATTTAACTTATATCATCATTGCCTTTTTAATTCTTCTTGCCGCGATCTGGATGGGTATCGGCTTCGCCAGAAAATTAATGGAGCCGATCACAAATTTGGTTGATGCATCGGAAAAAGTAGGCAAGGGAGATTTTACAGCGCGCGCGCCCATTAAAAAAGGCTATGATGATCTGGGGGGCTTGACCAGAGCTTTTAACAAAATGACCCGCCAACTGGATCAGCAGCAAAAGGATATTCTGGAGACCAGTCTGGAACTTGAAGAGCGACACCGCTTTATGGAAGCTGTGCTTACCGGCGTTTCAGCGGGTATTATGGGGCTTGATCCCACAGGCAAGGTAACATTGCCGAATAGATCTGCGGCAAATTTGCTTAATCTGCCGATGTCGCAGATTCTAGGGGCGCAAATTCAGACAATTATGCCCGAAGCTGAAAGTCTGTTTAATAAAATTCGATTGACGCAATCACAATCTGTACAGGATCAGATTGTGATAGATCGCGATGATATAAACCTCAACCTAATGGTCAGAATAACGGCAGAGACCAAAAATTCCGAGATTCAGGGGTTTGTTATCGCTTTTGATGATATCACCGATCAGGTTGCGGCTCAGAGGACAGCGGCATGGTCAGATATTGCCCAGCGCATTGCCCATGAAATAAAAAACCCGCTAACACCCATTCAATTATCGGCAGAAAGGTTAAAACGAAAATACCTGAAGGAAATTAAAAGTGATCCGGCGGTTTTCGTCCAATGTACCGATACTATTGTTCGGCAGGTGGGCGACCTTAGGCGCATGGTTGATGAATTTTCCTCATTTGCACGGATGCCAGCGCCAAATGTTAAAACAGAAAATTTAGCAGAGATTATCAAGCAGGCTTACTTCTTGCAGGAGGTTGCCAACAGCAATATTGAATTTGATTTGAATTGCCCGGCAGATTTTTTGGCGATCGAATGTGATGCAGCCCAGATTGGACAGGCTTTGACTAATTTGATTAAAAATGCGGCGGAATCAATCGCTGCAATGGAAATTTCTGCAAAGAATGATGGTTCAGACTATCAGGGGAGTATCGAAATATCCATTGAGGATGACATAAAAGAAACAAGGATTCACATCATTGATAACGGTACAGGAATTCCTGAACATCTAAGAGATAAGCTGGTCGAGCCTTACGTAACAACCCGAACCAAAGGCACCGGGCTTGGTCTGGCTATTGTCAAAAAGATAATGATGGATCATGGCGGCGAACTGCTTATGGAGAATAATTCGGGATTGGGGGCAAGGATTACGTTAATATTCAATAAAAATGCCCATATTCAAAAAACTGCCTCAAATGATAGCGTAAGGATGATGTATGGCTCTTGATATTCTTGTCGTTGATGATGAAGCTGATATTCGTGATTTAATCTCCGGAATTCTGGATGATGAAGGATATGAAACCCGCACAGCTAAGGACAGCGATTCCACATTGCTTGAAATAGAAGCGCGTCGACCTTCGCTTATTATTCTGGATATCTGGCTCCAGGGCAGCCGGCTTGACGGGCTGGAGCTGCTTGAAATCATCAAGAAAATTCATACGGATTTACCTGTCATTATCATCAGTGGCCACGGCAATATTGAAACGGCGGTATCGGCAATCAAGCTTGGTGCCTATGATTTTATCAGCAAGCCTTTTGAAACGGACAAGCTTTTGATTCTGGTCGAGCGGGCAACCGAGGTTGATCGCCTGAGGCGCGAGAATACTGAGCTTAAGGAAAAAATGGGGTTTGATGTTCAGTTAACGGGAACATCGTCGGCTATTAATCTGGTGCGAAATACCATTGATAAAGTTGCCCCGAGCGGCAGCAGAGTGATGATTTCCGGGCCGTCCGGCTCTGGTAAAGAGGTTGTTGCACGATTGATTCACAAACATTCCAAGCGCGCCAAAGGTGCCTTTGTTGTGATAAATGCGGCCAGTATTTCTGCGGATAATATGGAAAATGAGCTTTTTGGCGTTGAAGAAGATGGTGAAATCAAAAAAACCGGTGTGTTTGAACAGGCGCACGGCGGGACTCTTTTCATTGATGAAGTCGCGGATATGCCCCAAAATACGCAAGCCAAAATACTCAGAATACTCACAGACCAGACATTTGAGAGAGTAGGCGGCAATAAAAAGGTTTTGGTCAATGTGCGCGTAATCAGCGCAACCAGCAAGGACTTGAGAGAGCAGATTAATAATAATTTCTTCCGGGAAGACTTGTTTCACCGGCTCAGTGTGGTTCCTGTGCATGTCCCGCCGCTCATTCAGAGACGGGAAGATATTCCCCCCCTTGCCAGTCAAATAATGAACCAGCTTTCCGTTGCAACCGGCATATCCCCTAAGGTGATTGAAGCCGATGCGATTGCTGCGTTGCAAGACCATGAATGGCCCGGTAATGTCCGGCAATTACGTAATGTGGTAGAGCGGTTGCTGATTATGTCCGCAGATAATCCGACAATTACAATAGATATGTTGCCTTCAGAAATCATATCAAATGTATCAACTATCATGCCGAGTATGAATAATGATATCATGTCGCTGTCTTTACGCGATGCGAGAGAAAAATTTGAGCGGGAATATCTAAAAGTTCAGGTGAACCGATTTAGCGGTAATATCTCGCGTACAGCGGAATATATTGGTATGGAACGCTCAGCGCTTCACCGGAAATTAAAAAATTTGGGATTGGCCAATCATGAAAAAACTAATGAAAAAAAGTCATGAGAAAACAATTCCTGAAAAGGTGTTATAAAAAATGAAAGTGATTATTTGTGGTGCCGGGCAAGTGGGTTTTAATATTGCGCGTCATTTGGCGAGCGAGCAGCATGATGTAACGGTCATTGACCGGTCTCCCGAATTGATTGCTAAAATTCAGAGCTCTTTGGATGTGCAGGCTATTGTCGGATATGCTTCGCACCCGGACTTGCTTGAACGGGCAGGGGCAAGGGACGCGGATATGATTATCGCCGTAACCCTGTTTGATGAAGTCAATATGATGGCGTGTCAGGTGGCGCATTCATTGTTTGATGTTCCGAAAAAAATTGCGCGGGTTCGGGCGCAAAATTACCTGCAACCCGTGTGGCAGGATCTTTTCAGCCGGGACCATATGCCCATTGATGTGATTATTTCACCTGAGCTGGAGGTCGCTGAGGCTGTGTTGCGGCGACTGGAAGTTCCGGGGGCTTTTGATATGGTGCCATTTTGCGATGATTTGGTTCGCGCTGTCGGCGTCAGGTTACGAGAAGATTGCCCTGTTGTGGATACGCCTCTGCGTCAATTGACGGAGCTTTTTCCGGACTTGAATATTGTTGTGACGAGCATAATCAGAAACGGGAAATTAATTATTCCGTCCAGCGACGACCAGCTTCTCGTCGGGGATAATATTTACTTTGTGGCTGAAAAATGTCACGTGGAACGGGCCTTGAGTGTATTTGGACGTGATGAAGAAGAGGCTCGAAAAATAGTCATTGTTGGCGGCGGAAATGTTGGGGCATATATTGCCAAGAGACTGATTGATAATGATTCCAAGATTCAAATTAAAATGATTGAGTTCAACAGCGATAGAGCCAGCACAATAGCAAAGGATATTCCAAGCGCTATTGTTCTTAACGGGGATGCTTTGGATGTGGACATTCAGAAGGAGGCAAATGTTAAATCTGCGGGAACAATTATTTCTGTTACCAATGATGATAAAGTGAATATTTTATCTTCTTTGCTGGCAAAGCAAGCTGGATGCAAACGTGCTATTACGTTGATCAACAATCACACTTTTGGCCCATTGACATATTCTGTGGGAATAGATGCCTTTGTTGACCCGCGCCAAACTACTGTGTCCAGCATCCTGCAACATATGCGCCGGGGAAGAATAAGGTCGCTGCAAAATCTTGCGGGCGGCGCGGCAGAGGTTCTGGAAGCCATTGCTCTTGAAACATCTCCGCTCGTTGGCAGGCCCCTGCGTGAAATAAGATTGCCCGCCGGAATTATAATCGGATCTGTTGTACGCAATAATGAGGTTATTGTCCCCAAAGGGGGAACCATCATAAAGCCGGATGATATTGTGGTTGTTTTTACGCGATTGGAGATGATCAAAAAGGTGGAAGAACTTTTCTCGGTTCGGCTGGAATATTTTTAAGGAATAATATGGTCGTTAGAGTAGGCAATATTCTTGGCTATATGCTGATGGTGCTGGGGCTTTGTGAGTTTCTACCAATCATTGTTGCTGTGGCAAGTGGAGAAGAAAACCTGATAATGCCGTTTTTTATCAGTGGTTTGTTCACGTTTTTTGTGGGCGGTGCGTTATATATATCTTTCAAGAACCCTCAAGACAGGGCCTCCCGCCATGAAGTGATTTTGCTTATGGTTGTGATCTGGTTTGGCTTGCCTCTCTTTGCATCAATGCCTTTTATGATTACAGGGTTTATGACCAAACTTACGGACGCTTATTTTGAAACGGCGTCGGCTCTTACGACTACGGGGTCAAGCCTCGTTATAAATCTGGATTTAATTCCAGATACCATAATTTTCTGGCGGGCCTTATTGCAATGGCTTGGCGGTATATTGGTCTTTGTGATGGCCATAGCCATCCTGCCGCTTTCTTCCATAGGAGGTATGAACTTGTTCCGCAGCGTCTTGCCGCATGGCGAGGGGGATGATTTGTTGGCGCGAATAAGATATGCTTTTTCGCCGTTGTTTAAAACTTATGCGGCCATGACCCTTGCCTGTATTGTTTTGCTGGTTATTTCTGGCATGACAAGTTTTGACTCTTTATTGCTATCTATGGCCACACTCTCTAGCGGCGGCTTCACCAGTCAAGGTGTGCAGGGGGTAAATTCAATGACCTGGATGACGGAAATCATTCTGATGCCGTTTATGATTATAGCCGCAACTAATTTGACTTTTCACTGGGCCTTTTTGAAAAGGGGACGGCGGAAAATCTATCAGCAGGACCCGGAAATTTTAGGTTTCCTATATATACTAATGGGGGCTTTTATACTGATTTTTCTGGCTATTATATTATCATCTGACATGTCAAATATCAGTTTGCTTAAGAAAGCTGAAGTGGCTGCTTTCACGGCTGTGTCAAGCCTTACAACGACTGGGTTTGTACCGGATTATGCCAGCTCCATGCCCTTGCCGGTGATTATAGTCTGTATGGTTTTACTTTTTATCGGGGGGACAACGGGATCAACGGCGGGTGGGTTTAAAATACTTCGGCTTAATCTGATGAAGAAAAATGCGGACAAAGAAGTGAGCCGCCTGACCTATCCGAATGGCGTAACGCCCATATCATTCAGTGGCCAGAATGTTTCTCAAGCCACCCAGGTATCCATATGGACGCTGTTGTTCATGTTTATTTCTGCTCTTGCCATCATTACCATTCTGTTTGGTACGATGGGTTATGATTTGCAGACAAGTTTGGGCTTGAGCGCAACCAGTATTTTCAGTGCGGGCGGGCTTATTCCTTTAATCAGTCCGGATTTTGTTGGATATCATAGCCTTTCTTATGCCGGTAAATGGCTGGTATCCTTTGCCATGATATTGGGGCGCCTTGAAGTTATTGCCTTATTTGTTTTCTTAATGCCGAGTTTTTGGAGAAATTAGCCTTTTATAAAATATTTTAATCTACAGGTTTAAAGTATGAAAGGGCTATGATAAGGTAGTCCCTCTAGTGATTTGTTCTTAATAACAAAAAGATAAACCATAAGCAGAAGAATGGATGATATCTATGTCTGAAAAAAACCATAATTTACAAGACTCATTTCTAAACCATATCCGTAAAAACAAAACACCAATCACTGTTTTTCTTGTCAACGGCGTTAAATTGCAGGGTATTATCACCTGGTTTGATAATTTCTGTATTCTCTTGAGACGGGATTCCAGTGTTCAATTGGTATATAAGCATGCAATTTCTACCATCATGCCTGGTGGCCCGATTACATTGTTTGATGCGGCAGAAGCTGAAAACCAGGAATGATTTTATGATGAATAACGAAAATTTATGACAAAACAGACTAAATCTGACACGCTTAATTTTCGTAATAAAAAAATTGATATGGATTGGGGAAAATCGCAAAATGAAAGCGAAGCTTCCCCCGATTCGGTTGCCTGTGCCAATATACTGGTTTTACACCCCTATCTTAAAACAAGATCATCGGTAAATTTTAAATCCAAGGCCGGCGCAACGTCTCTTTTAAGGTCTCCGGAAGCGCGCCTTGAAGAATCTGTGGGCCTGTGCCGGGCCCTTGATCTTAATGTCGTACAGTCCATATTGATTAAACTGTCAAAATTGACGCCGGCAACCTATGTCGGGAAGGGCAAGCTGCTGGAGCTTGCAGATATTATTGCTCAGGATAAAATCGAACTTGTCATTATGGACTGCGAACTTACGCCGGGCCAACAGCGCAATATTGAAACGCTCCTTAAAATCAAGGTCATTGATCGCACGGGATTAATTCTGGAGATTTTTGGAGAAAGAGCGCAAACAAAGGAGGGCGTTCTTCAGGTTGAGCTCGCCCATCTGACGTATCAAAAAAGCCGTCTGGTGCGGTCATGGACGCATCTGGAAAGGCAGCGCGGCGGTTTTGGCTTCCTGGGCGGGCCGGGGGAATCTCAGATAGAATCCGATCGCCGTATGATCAGCGAGCGCATCAGCAAAATTGAATCCCAATTGGAAGAGGTGAGCCGAACCCGTCATCTTCACCGCGCGGGACGTAAAAAAGCTAATTTTCCCGTAATCGCCATGGTGGGCTATACCAATGCCGGGAAATCCACTTTATTTAATTTCCTGACCGAAGGAAATGTATTCGCGGCGGATTTATTATTCGCCACACTTGACCCTACCATGCGCGAGATTAATCTGGCCAATGGCAGAAAGGCTATTTTGTCAGATACGGTTGGATTTATTTCTGAGCTACCGGCCCAGCTTGTGGCCGCTTTTAAGTCCACATTGGAAGAGGTGGTGGAGGCTGACCTTATTTTGCATATTAGAGATATTTCTCATCCCGATACGGCGGCTCAAAAAGAAGATGTCATGAAAATTTTAAGTTCTTTGGGCCTTGAAGAAGGTCCGGATTGCATGATCCATGAAGTATGGAATAAGATTGATCTATTGGATGTGGAGCAGCGTGAAATTATTGAAAATATGGCGGCCCTTAAAGAGAATGTGAGCCTTCTCTCCTCTGTCAGCGGGGAAGGCTGCGCGGAATTTCGTTCTGGTTTGAATGACATATTGTCCCAAGGCACAAAAACCCTCAAGATATCCTATGAACATTCGCAAGGGGCAGAGGCCGCATGGATGTATAAGCATGGCGAAGTGATCAACAGGCAGGATACAGACGCCGGAACAATACTTACCGTAAGGCTGGATAAAAGCATTTTGGGACGTATTAACAATGCCCCTGACTTGATCGGCAAGATTCTAGAATCATGAGTGTCCAGAGAATAACAGACTTGATTGTTGATATTGCAAAAACGGAAATTCTTCCCCGTTTCAATAAATTAAAACCAGAAGATATCACAGCAAAATCGCCCGGTGACATGGTCACAATCGCAGATACCGAGACGGAAAAGGCGTTGACTGCAGAATTGAGTCGGCTATATCCAGCGGCTGATATCGCGGGAGAAGAATCTATTGCGAGAAATCCGGACTCTCTGCGGCAAATCATCACTTCTGATCAGGCTTTTTTGATTGATCCCATTGATGGAACCAATAATTTCATTAAAGGTGATGAAAAATTCGCCGTGATGCTTACGCAGCTCAGGCAAGGTAAGGTGGTCGCCGCGTGGATTTATCTGCCCGCGCTGGATAAAATGGTTGTGGCCGACAAAGGTGGCGGCGCCTGTTTGAATGACAGGAAAATTAAGATAACGGCAAAGTCACAAGATTCGGC
>JALSHF010000003.1 GCA_026982375.1 Emcibacter sp.
GGGGTTAATGGCGATAATTCCAACCGCCATTGGCGCGTGGAGTTTCATGAAGCCTTATCAACAAAATAGAGTTTTAACTTTTTTAAATCCGGAAAGAGACCCCCTCGGCGCGGGCTATCATAGTATTCAGGCGAAAATAGCTGTGGGGTCTGGCGGGGTTTATGGCAAAGGCTTCATTCAAGGCAGTCAAAGTCAGCTTAATTTCCTGCCCGAAAAACAGACGGATTTTATCTTTACGGTTCTGGCCGAAGAATTTGGATTGATGGGGGGCGTGATGCTTATAGGCTTGTATATGATCTTGCTGGCCTACGCGCTCATTGTCTGTATGAGCGTCAGAAGCCAGTTTGGTCGTTTATTATCCTTTGGTATGGCGGTTACCTTTTTCCTTTATATGTTTATAAATATTGCCATGAACCTGGGTATGGTTCCTGTCGTTGGTGTGCCGCTGCCTCTGGTTTCATACGGGGGGTCCGCCATGTTAACCCTGCTTGTTGGTATCGGGTTTGTTCTCTGCGCGGCGATCCATCGGGACACAACGATCTCTCGCGGCGGGGCTTTCGCGTGATTAATCTGATGATTTGACGGGTTACTCAAGCTTTATAAGCCATATGGACTAGTCTATCTGAGGCGTGGCTTTTTTTGCTAAATTATGCTATAATGACTTCATATTATATCGACTCGGGGCGGCCTTTAAAAAGATCCCATATTCATTTAAATAATATCTACTCAGAATGAGTTTTATAGCCCAAGAATGGGCATGGAGAGAGAAAATGCGCATGCAAATTGAACGCTCGCACGTTCGTAGAGAATTCCTTAAAGCTGTTTTGTTCGGCGTCCTGACCAGCGGTATCTTTTTATTTCTGGTTCTTTAAGGCCTGCGGGAAAGTAAGGTCAACGTGACGATAGCAGTGGATGAAATGGTCATTCACGATGCCGACAGCCTGCATGAACGCGTAACAAATTGTTGGGCCACAAAATTTAAATCCTTTCTTTTTTAACGCTTTGCTCATGGCCTCTGATTCTGCCGTAGCCGTTGGGATTTGGTTCATATTTTGCCATTGGTTATGAATTATCTTACCATCCGTGAAGCTCCAGATAAAATCTGAAAACCCGCCTTTTTTCTTTTCTATTTCAAGATAAACTTTAGCGTTCGTGACTGTTGACACTATTTTCAGGCGGTTGCGGATAATGCCGGTGTCCTTCATCAGTCTTTCTATGTCCTGATCATCATATTGGGCAATGATCTCTGGATCGAAATTGTCAAAGGCGCTCAGAAAAGTTTCTCGTTTACGCAAGATGGTGATCCATGACAGGCCAGCTTGAAAACCATCTAGAATAAGTTTTTCAAACAGCTCGCGCCCGTCGTAAATGGGCACGCCCCATTCCGTATCATGATAGGCGACATATAAGGGGTCGTCCCCCGGCCAGCTGCATCTTTCTTTCATAATATTTTCCTTAATCGCTTGTTTTTGGGTACCAGTCCGGTTGCCATGGTGTGACCGTCGCATCGCCGCAGTGACAGGGCTGATCAAAAGTCATCTTCGCCAGCCGAAAATAACCGATGGCCCTATTTCCCTGCCCGGACCGAATATCGCCAATTTTTTTGCCGTCTTTATCCATGATTTCTGTCCCTCTGGCGGGAAGGGGGCCATCGACAGTAACCGGCAGCAGGCGTTTTTTCAAAATGGCGCGATGTTTCATGCGGGCGGTGACTTCCTGACCCACGTAACAGCCTTTGGCAAAATCAACCCCGTTTAATTCTTCCATATTACCTTCAAGGATCAGGGTTTTATCCACATCGAAATCCCGCGAACCATCGGGCAACCCAAGCGAAAGGCGAAGGTCATCATAATGGTCATCTTTTGGGTAGGGGGGGGGCGCTGATATTATTGTCCGGAAACCCATTTTCGGGTGGCGGGGATCGGGATAGGATATAACGCCTTCAGACGATAGTTCAGGGGAGGCCAGGACGGTATATTTTTCTGAACAATCTATAATATCCACATCTGCGCGCAGCCGGTACATCATGAGCCGCTTGTGAATATCTGTCATTCGCGCTCTTTCGCAATCCAGAAAAATTGTATCATCCTTATCAATGATAAAAAAGTCATGTAAATATTTTCCTTGCGGCGTTAACAAGGCCGCATAGATTGCGGAAATGTCTGACACTGCATTAATGTCATTTGTGATTAAGCCCTGAAGAAAATTTTTGCGGTCTGCACCGGACAGGGTTAAAATAGCGCGATCGCTTAACAGGGCTGGTTTATTCAGCAGGGATATTTTCTGGGGGGGCATTTTCTGGAAAATTTCTTTCTATTATATCTATCAGATGGCGGGTTATTCGCTCAGAAGCCTTGCCATCGCCAAAGGGGTTCGGGGCATCTTGCATTGCTTTATAGTGCGCCTTGTCGTCAATGAGTAAGTTAAGTTCATATAATATGCTATTTCTGTCGGTGCCCGCAAGCCGGAGGCAGCCATTTTCCACACCTTCCGCCCTTTCCGTCTTGTTTCGGATAACGATGACGGGGGTGTTTAGTGCGGGGGCTTCTTCCTGAATGCCGCCAGAATCGGTAATGATGGCAAATGCATCTGACATAAGCTGAACAAATTCGGGATAGGCCAGGGGCGTAATCAGCCGGATATTATCGGCATTGCCGAGCAGAGCTTTGATCATGTCAGAGGAGGCCGGGTTGGGATGAAGGGGAAAAATAAAATCAAATTCTGGCCGGCTATGGGCAAATTCAAGAAGGCTAGCGATGATCGCGGCCAATGGCGCGCCCTGACTTTCGCGCCGATGAAGGGTGATTAAGAAAAAAGGCTTTCTTATCTTTGGGCCGCTGGACATTATCCTTTCATCAGTCAATTTTTTCTGCATGTCCAATATCATATCCACCGAAGTATTGCCGGTGATAAAAATGGCCTCTGGCTCATAGCCTTCTCGTAATAAATTTTGCTGCGCTGTCTGCGTGGGGCAGAAGTGCCATTGCGCCAATTTAGAAATATTCTGCCGGTATATCTCTTCGGGAAAGGGGGAATTATGGTCATAGGTTCGAAGGCCGGCTTCAATATGGGCTATGGGGCATTGTTTCTTCCGGGCAATGATGGCGCAAGCAAGGGCGCTGGCCGTGTCGCCTTGAACAATGGTAATGTCAGGGTGAAATTTTTGAAAAACCTCTGGTAATTGCGCGAAAAGCTGCGCCATGAGCTGATCAAGGCTTTGCCCTTTGCGCATCACATTTAACTGCACGTCGGCCTTAAGGTTTAAACTGTTCATATGGGGGGGCAAAAGATCCTTATGTTGCCCTGTATCACACAGAATGGGCGTGATGTTGCCGGAAAGTCTCAACTTATGATATAGGGGGGATAATTTTATCAGCTCGGGCCGTGAGCCATAACAGATTAAAGCTTTGCGCATTATGCTCATAGGTAATATGCCCCTGTGCGGCAAGAAAATGGTTCTAATCCTCTTGTATTTTAAGGATTTCTTGTTGAATTTGGTAAATAATAGTATTGCTTTCAGGGTAACGTCAACAAAGGAATGAAACTCGTGGCCATTGATATTCTTATAAAAAATGCAATCTGCGTTTCACATAACGGGATAGAACCATCTGATGTGGCTATCAAGGATGATATAATAGTTGCCATCGGCCCTCTTGATAATCTTGACGCTGATGAGATTATTGATGCAACGGGTTTGCATCTTATGCCCGGCGTGATTGATACTCAGGTGCACTTTCGTGAACCGGGGGATGAGGCCAGAGAAGATATGGCCAGAGAAGACCTGGAAAGCGCAAGCCGCGCCGCCGTTATGGGCGGGGTGACAGCGGTATTTGAAATGCCAAATGCCAAGCCTTTAACCACGACGGCAAAGGCATTGAATGATAACGTGAAAAAAGCCGCTAATCATATGTGGTGCGATTTTGCTTTTTACGTGGGTGCATCGTCAAAAAATACCAAAAACCTTCATAAGCTGGAAAGATTGCCCGGTTGTTGCGGCATTAAAATTTTTATGGGGGCTTCCATAGACGGCCTCTTGATCAGTGATGATCAAAAACTGGCAGATATCCTGTCAAAGGGCAGCAGAAGGATCACCATTCACGCCGAAGACAATGACCGGCTGATCGAGCGCGCGCCTTTATCAGAAGAGGGCGGCGTCAGCCAGCACCCCGTCTGGCATGATGCTCAAACAAGCTATAGGGCCACGGACCGTATTCTGGAAATTGCGCGGCGGACTGGGCGCCAAATTCATCTTCTTCATGTGTCGACAGAGAATGAAATGGCCCTGCTTGCGGCCTATAAAGACGTGGCCTCGGTGGAGGTGACCCCGCAACATTTAAGTCTTTCCGCGCCGGAATGTTATGAAGAACTTGGCACCTATGCTCAGATGAACCCCCCGATCAGGGATGAAGAAGAGCGTATTGGCCTGTGGAAGGCCTTGAGCGCGGGGATTGTTGATGTTCTTGGATCCGGTCATAGCCCCCAAGACAAAGAGTTGAAAGCATTGCCCTATCCTCAAAGCCCGTCCGGCATGCCGGGCGTACAAACCATGTTGCCCATCATGCTGGATCAGGTGAACAAGGGTTTTTTGTCCATGGAACGCTTGGTGGATTTGACCAGTTCCGGCCCCGCCAGACTATTTAATATCGCAGGAAAAGGCCGACTTGCCGTTGGTTATGACGCGGATTTGACCCTCGTTGACCTGAAACGAAAATGGACCATCGAAGAAGATTGGCTGCAAAGCAAATGCGGCTGGAGCCCCTTCACAGGCCGTCAGATCACAGGTAAACCCGTGGGAACCTTCGTGCGCGGCAAAAAAGTCATGTGGGAAGATACGCTTGCCGAAGAAGCCACTGGCCAGCCCATCCGGTTTCAGGATACCCTGAATGGGTAACATTCAATTGAACGATCTATGGGTAACATTCAATTGAACGATCTATGGGTAACATTCAATTGAACGATCTATGGGTAACATTCAGTTGAAACATTCAAAAGTTATAATGCACTAGTCCGTTTTCTTGAAAGTCACGGACAGATTGTTGGCGGGCATTTCTATGGTTTTTACGAATGTCAGGCCATTTTCCTGAGCAAGCTTTTTAACATCGTTCAAATCCCGGATGCCCCAATCCGGATTTTGATCCCGTAGTTTTATATCAAAAAGTTCATTGCTTGGGGCCGTATGTATGCCATCCTTTTTATAGGGGCCATAAAGATATAAAATGCCGTCCTTTGGCAGAATTCGCGCGGCACCCTCCATCAGGCCGACAGTTGATTCCCAAGGCGATATATGGATCATATTGATGCACACAATAGAGGTGACCGGCTGGGGCAGCTCAACGGCTTCTACGGGCCAGACAGCCTCCAGCGTATTGATGTCCAGTGGCGGCAGTATATTATTGAGCTGGACTTCCCACCACCATGCACTGATGCTGTCACGGCTTTTGCTGTCGGGGTCGCTCGGCTGCCAGTAATTGCCGGGCAGATGTTCAATAAAGTAACTGGCATGCTGGCCGGAACCACTGGCAATTTCCAGAATTGTACCATGCGGCGGCAAGCAGTCTTTCAGAACCGCTAAAATAGGCTCCCTGTTGCGCAGGGTTGCCGGGGCGTATTTTTTCTGTACGGACATATTCATATACCGAGAGATAATGTCAAAATATTGCTATTCCCTTAAGATATTGTTTTCTTGTCTTTTTTTTCTTTCGGGATGGGGAAAATCTCGGCACCGACGGGGATTTCTTCCAGATATAGCGACTGGCTCGGGAAGGCAAAGCTGCTGCCGGCATTCTCGACAATATTCTTGACCTCCAGAGCGAGATTTTCTTTGATCTCCAACCATTCACCCCATTTGGTTGTTCTGGTAAAACAATAGAGCATCAGGTCAATCGAGCTGTCATTGAAGCTGTCAATACGCACAAAAGTCGAGACCTCTGGCGGCTGGGCAAAGTCATCGTTATTTAAAATAATGGCTTCTATTTTTTGGCGGATATCGCGCAATTGATCTATGGAGGTGTGATAAACAAGTCCGATTTTCCAATATATCCGGCGATGGGTCATGCGGGTGAAGTTAATCACGGCATTATCAGACAGTTTGGAATTTGGCACGAACACCGGTGCCTTGTCAAAACGACGGATGGTGGTGGTGCGAAAGCCAATATCTTCAACTGTGCCTTCGACGATACCATCCACCGAAATCCAGTCACCGGGGTGGAATCTTTTCTCCCCGATGATAAACAGGCCGGCAATCAGATTCTTAAAGACATCCTGCGCACCAAGGGCTATGGCAACGCCGAACAAGCCAAGCCCCGCGATCAGGGGGGCAACAGCAATGCCCCAGATTTCCAGAATAGAGGCCGCACCAAGAAAGAAAATCAACGCCCGCATTGCCTTGATCAGCCAGACAATCATGCTTTCGGTAAACAGGCCCCGCAATCCTGAAAAAGCCCGGCTTAAAGGCCCCGCCAGCTTATATAGCATCCAGAAAACATTAAAAGTAATGAGCGAGCGGTTAAGGTTATAGGCCCCTTGCTGAAGGCTTTCCGTCAAAACAAGTACCTCTGTGGCCAGAAATACCCCAATGACAATAGGGATAAAACGAAGAGGATGCTCAAGCGCCTCAATCACCAGATCATCCAGATCAGTTTCCGTTTTGAGGGCTAATGTCTTCAGGCGATTAACAACAAACCTGCTGAACAGTCGCCGGATCAGCAAGAAAAAGAAGAAGATTAAAAAAGCGAAAATAATCTTGCCTATATCCACGCCATAAAAGCCATATTCCCATACTTCGTTAAGGAGTGTGACAAAGTCATTAAAACTATTCTTGTCCATTATTAGCCTGCCAGTTTGAAACGCTGTTTAAATTTTTGTTTTATATCAGCCATAAGAGACAAAAGATTAAATTTCATCCCCCATACCAATGTTATGACACAACCTGTATATAAAATTATCCAGCGCATGAACAGTGTTGATTGATCAAGTTTATGCTGGCGGTCCGGCCCGAGCAGAAAATCAACACCTGAGAATATGAGGCCATATTTGTGAACTTCCGTTTCAAG
>JALSHF010000004.1 GCA_026982375.1 Emcibacter sp.
AAAACCTCATTGAAATTTACCCTAACTACAGCCGGGCCTTGCTGCAATTAGCCGAAATATATACCGCAACAGGCGATAACTCCAGTGCCCTGGCACAATTAAAGCGGGCCCTTGAATTAGACAGCAGGGATATAGAAGTCGCCCTGAAACTAATTCAGGCCCATATGGCTCTGGAACAATATACAGAGGCCTCATTGCAAACCGACGAAATATTATACATTGATAGCGGATTGCTTGAAGCCCGCATGTACCGCGTGGAAATTTTAAAGAAACTCGGCAATATGGACGAATATTATATTGAGATTGATAGGATTTTATCCCTTAACCCCAAATATGAACCGGCCCTTAAACTCAAATCGCTCTGAGTTGTCGCGAAACTGTTAAACGTAACTTTTAAGACATCTTTTTTGCAAAGAAAACAAAGGAAAAAAAATGATTAAACTACCCGTAATATTTTTGGCAATAACCACATGCCTGACCACACCGGCAATGGCCAAAAACATAGAGGCAACCATTAGCGGCGGCATTGATTCCAATCCATTATTATTGCAAGAGGCCTTCTCACCGCAAAGTGCTTTTTTTATCAATAGCAACATAGGTTTCGCCCATCGCCTTGATTCTGGCCTGGGTTTCAAAGCGAACTGGACCCAACGCTTTTACGAAAGCGATTCATCCGATGCGGACAGGCGCAGTCTTTCAGCCGGCATTAATTTTCGCAAACCCGGAAATCTTTTTGGCAAGAAGGTCAGATATAAAGCAGATATATCCTTCACCGACTTTGACAGAACATATATCAGCCGCATAACAGGACTGACAGGCTCGTTGGGGGGCAATCCGTTACCCGATCGTTTTGATTCCAACTGGGTGAATGCAAAAATGGGAGTCACATTCCTTATCAGCGATCAATTCCGAGTGGAATTTGCGGCAGATGGCAGAACACGCAGCTATCACGATTATACAGATATTGGCGTATCCAATCTGGATCATGATCAATGGTCTTTGCGAACAAAACTTACCTTTAAACCTGATGCAAAAAATGAAATCACCGGATATTATCGCTTCCTGCAGCGTAATTTCGATGACAGAGAGGGCAAGGCATTGGACAGATCCTCGGTTCCCGGTTCCTCTTTGAAATATGATTATCATATTATGGAGGCTACTTGGGAATATGATTTTGCCAAACGACATAGCCTGAAGGCTTTTGCGTATCTTGAGAAACGCACAGACAATGTTTCTGGCTTCTATGATACAACATGGAAAAGATTACGGCTGAGATATCGAAATAAAATTTCCAAAACACAAAAACTGGAAGCCATCATCACCTATCGTGATTACGCTTATGATAATAACGATACTTTCAATGCCATCGAAGGCGAAGAGCCTATTAATTCTAAAAAAGGCTTTGAATATAAATTATCCTACGCACACCGCCTATCCTCTTCCGATAGCATGTCCTGGTGGATTGTGGCCGATGGCGCTTACGGCAATTTCGACAGCGTGAATGCAAGTTACATTTATGATCAGGCTGTCGTTCACGTTGGCTTGCAACTGGACTTTTGATAACCCGCAAATAATTAAAAAAAGCTGCTGCAAATTTTCATTGCAGCAGCTTTTTCAGATCAGGATGCCGCCCATCATAAAACCCTCCTGTTTTAAGCGTTATTGTGATATATATTTCACTTGCACTATTCATTTCACCGGCCCATCACAGTAAGTTACAGGCCAGAGACAGGAAGCGTGGCATGTCCAGAAAGCTAAAAGCTAAATTTATCCCAAATCCGGAACAGATGGCCTTGATGCCGGATATTTCCGGCAATGTCATCAATGGCTTAGGCGAGGAAAAAGCGCGGCGTCCCTCACCCATTTATTGGCAAACACCGGAATTAACCCCGTTTGGGCCGCTGATGGAATGGTTCTACAGTCAAATTCCCGACGATGAACGTATGAATGCCGCGCAGCGGGACAGAGCCAAAACATTGGCCGTGAAAATTTCGCCTGTTGCCCAAAAGAAAATTAACAAATCTCCAGAGGAATGGGCGCGTCTCGTTAAAGAGGTTGGCTTAAAAAATGGGGCAAATATTATCGGCATCGCCAGAATGCGTCCGGAATGGGTCATAGAAACCTATGATGTTCCCCATAAAACCGTTATCATGGTTGCGGTCGCCATGGATTTTGAAGAGCTCAGAACGGCCCCTGAAATCCCCGCCGCCGTTGAGGTGATCCGGCAATATGACCGGGGACATAGGGTGTCAAAAGCCCTTGCCACATGGATCCACCAACAAGGCTGGGCGGCGCTGCCCTACGGCGGCTCCGGCAATGTGCCCATGCTGCTCATTCCGCCGGCTCTGGAATGCGGTTTCGGGGAATTGGGCAAGCATGGCTCTGTCATCAACCGGGACTATGGATCCACTTTGCGTCTGGCCTGTGTTGTTACGGATATGCCCATTAAAATTGACCGCCCCGATGCCTTTGGGGTTGATGATTTTTGCCTCAATTGCAGGGCCTGTGAGAATGGCTGTCCGCCAAACGCCCTTGCCCCAGTCAAACAACTGGTTCGGGGGGCCCGGAAATGGTATGTGGATTTTGACAAATGTTTGCCTTTTTTCAATGAAAATATGGGCTGCGCAATCTGCCTTGCCGTCTGCCCCTGGAGCCATCCCGGCGTACCGCAAAATTTAATCCGTAAACTTGCGAAAAAGTCATCCGTTAAATAATCTCGAGTGAGATAACCGTAAAATACAGCAAAAAAAGCGTTAGCGTCTCAACCAGAATTAGAAAAACAGGTTTCCACCCCAAGGAAAACATTGCTCTCATAGATGTTTTCATGCCCACCGCTGTGATGGCCATGATCAGCATCAATTTGCTGATATTTTGAAGTATGTCCGAGATTTGCTCTGGAATTAAATGCAGTGAATTCAACAGAACAAGAGCCGTGAACCCAATCAGGAAATAAGGAAAAATAAACCGTCCCGAAGATGTTTTCTCTTTATTGTTACGAAAAGCAAAAGCAAAAACCAGCAATATGGGCACCAGCATGAAAACCCGCATGAGCTTGACCAATATTGACGTATCTCCCGTCTCCTCGGATATACTATAGCCCGCGCCAACCACTTGGGAGACATCATGAATACTGCCGCCAATCAACAGGCCCGCTTCATGATCTGTGACACCCAGGAAGCCCACAACAACAGGATATAGGATCATCGACAACGTGCCCATGGCCGTCACACCGACCACCGCAATCAGCGTGTTATGTTCCAGAGTTTTTGATTTTGGCATGACCGTGGAAAGGGCCAGCGCGGCAGAGGCCCCGCATATGGCCGTTGCCCCCCCGATGAGCAAGCCTTGCTCCCTATCCATTTTTAAAACCCGCGCCCATAAGACGCCCAGCAGAATAATCCCGCCCGTAGCCAAAATAACCAACAGCAGAACCTGCCACCCAAGCGCGGTAAAATCTGCCAGCATGATGCGCGCACCAATGAACGCCACACCGAGCCTCAATATGGTCTGAGAGGTGAATTGCACGCCCTTTCTCGTGGGGCTTTCCTGGGACATAAAGTGAAAAACCATACCCAGAAGCAGGCAAAGCAGCATGACCGGTACCGTATAATATAACGCAATAAATTTAGCGGCAAAAGCCACAACAGCGCAAACCATAATGCCGGGAATTAAACCCCTGGCGCGGCGCCATAAGGGGTCTTTATAATCCTTGTCAAAAGGCTGAAATCCCTCAATGGAATCCAGATAGTCATATTTACTTAAATCTTTACGCTTGTTCATGGCTGAACTTACGTGAATTGGTCATAATTTATCGGCTGACGGCAATCAAGCCAGTTATCGCTCTCTGGCATGGGGTATTTAAGGCCGGTGGCACAATTAAATAACAAAACCCGCTCCTCTTTACGCACTTGCCCCGTCTTTAAAGCCTCTTGCCATGCGGCAAAGGTCGCCGCCCCTTCGGGGCAGAGCAAAAAACCGTCTTTCAAGGCAACCTCATCCCGGGCTTTAAAAATATGCTCATCCGTCACCGCGATGGCAAAACCGCCGCTTTCCCGAACGGCCCGTAATATCAGAAAATCACCAACCGCCGCCGGCACCCGAATACCCGAAGCCCCGGTATAGGCATTTTCCCATAAGGGCGCATGCTCCGCGCCGTCCTCCCAGGCCTTTACAATTGGGGCGCAGCCCGTGGACTGAACCGCGACCATGCG
Organism: Emcibacter sp.; assembly: GCA_026982375.1. Taxonomy (GTDB): domain Bacteria; phylum Pseudomonadota; class Alphaproteobacteria; order Sphingomonadales; family Emcibacteraceae; genus Paremcibacter. The sequence goes on from JALSHF010000004.1 coordinate 4,212, forward strand.
GGGACGCTTGGCCCCGATCCAGCCGATGGCTTCCAATTCCTGAAAAGCTTTCCACATACCGATCAGGCCCGTCCCCCCGCCCGTAGGATAAAAAATCACATCCGGCACGTCCCAGCCATATTGCTCGGCAAGCTCCAGCCCCATGGTTTTTTTACCTTCGATACGGTAAGGCTCTTTTAAGGTGGAAATATCGCTCCAGCCCATAGGTTCCTTGCCGTCCAGAACGATCTTGCCGCAATCATTGATCAGCCCGTTGACTTTAAAAACTTCCGCGCCCTGAAGAGCGATCTCGCGGATATTTATTTCCGGCGTATCATCCGGACAAAAAACAGTGGTTTTAAGGCCGGCATAACTGGCATAGGCGGCCAAGGCCGAGCCCGCATTGCCGTTGGTGGGCATGGCCAGATGCGATTGGCCAAATTCCTTTGCCATGGCCACGGCAAGGGCCAATCCCCGCGCCTTAAACGAGCCGGTTGGCAAACGTCCCTCATCCTTGACGATGACTTCTGCGCCCTTTGGAACAGAATGTTTCAAGGGCACAAGCGGGGTCATGACTTCGCCCAGACTGACGATATTTTCTGCTTTTTGTACCGGCAGGAATTCGCGGTATTTCCAGAATCCCCCTGCCCGGCCTTCAATTTCCTGTCTGGTGACCGCTTTGGCAATTTTGGCCAGGTCATAGCGAACAAGCAAGGGCTTTCCCGCCAAAGATAACCCATGAGGCCGCCCCGCTTCATAAATGTCCCCTTCCATTGAACATTCCAGATGGGTGACAAAGGCCGGAGAATTTTCATAAAGCGCTTTGGTCTGTTCGGCCTCAAGATATGGTGCAGGCATATTATTTTTATCCTTGGATTTCAGGTCTGAGACAATAGCCCATCCCGTAAATGGAAAATCTGGTCAAAGCGATCATATATCTTCTCGTCATGAGTTACCACGATAACCGCCGCCTGTTGGTCAATGGCCACTTTGCGCAGCAGATCCATGACAATGCCCGCGCGTTCTGAATCAAGGGCCGCCGTCGGCTCATCCGCAAGAACGATACGGGGCTTGTTTGCCAGCGCCCTTGCGATGGCCACCCTTTGTGCCTCGCCGCCGGACAGGCTGCCGGGAAAGGCTTCCACACGGTTGCCCACCTCCAGATATTCAAGCAGTTCTCCCGCCCGTGCGCGGGCCGCAGAGGCACTATATCCGGCCAGATCCAGCACCACGGCCACATTATCCATACTGGACAGAAAAGGCATAAGATTATGAGCCTGAAAGATAAAACCGACTTTCTCCAGACGCAGCCCCCTCAGATCAGATCGCAGCCAGCGGTCGTTGTAAACCAGTTCCCCGTCCAATTCTATCTGGCCACAGGTTGGTTCCAGAATACAGCCAATAACATTAAGCAATGTGCTCTTGCCCGACCCGCTTGGCCCCAGCAGGCCAATCACCTGTTCGGGAAAAATATCGAGGCTGATATCACGCAGGGCATCGACCCGGGTTTCGCCCTCGCCAAAATGCTTGGAAAGATTTTTGATGGAAATCAGCGGTTTTTTATTCTCTGTCATCACTTAGCCCGCCAATGCCTTGGCCGGATCGACCTTCAATGCGGTGTAAACACCATAAATGCTGGACAGAAGGCAGATAACCACAACCACACCGGCCAGACTGAGGCCATCCATCGGCTGTAAAACAAGCCGCTTGGGGAAGAAGTCCTGAATATTGAATATGAGAAAACCGCCCATGGCAAAACCGATCAGGCCCATGGCCAGAGCCTGCTGGACAATCAGCCCGATGATCACCCTGTCGGGGGCCCCAATCAGCTTGAGCGTGGCTATTTCACGAATTTTATCCATGGTCATGGTATGGATGATAAGCGCAATAATGACCGCCGACACAAGAATCAGAATCGCCGTAAACATACCGATCTGCTTGCGGGCCTTTTCAACAACGGACTGGGTGAGGATGAGGCCCTGTTCCTCTTCCGTCATGGCGGCAAAATGTTTCCAGCGCTCAATGGTTTTGACAATATTGTCATTGGAGGCATTAGGCGATGTTCTGGCAATCACGGCACTGACCGTGTCAGTGGAATTCACAACCACCGCCCCCCGCGCCCTTTCCCGCCTTGTGGCGGATGGTGACAGGTCAAATTGTAATTTCTGGGCATCATCCAGCGAAAGATAAATTGCCGGCTCCCCGCCGGAGGACACCGCATTCACCGTTGTCCCCACAATGGTAAAACCATTACGGCCCAGTTGAATATGGTCGCCAATATCCAGCCCTGTCCGGCTGTCAACAACGGCTTCGAAATTGCGTCCGGTCAAGCCCCTGCCCTCTGTGATATATTTCGGGCCGCCCAGCTGTCCCGGCTCGTAACCAATAACATAAAGCCGAAGCTTCTTGCCATCGCTTTCGGTTTCTATGGACTGAAAGGTCACCGCGCCAACCGACTTCACACCAAAAATACGGGCAACAGATTCGCGGGTATCACGGGGAATACGTGAACTTTCCGCAAAAGGGCCGCGCGTGCCTTTTTCAACCACCCATATATCCGCATCAATGGTATCCACCAGCTCCAGCGCGTCGGCAATGAGGCCACGGTAAATCCCGATCATGGCAAGAACCACCCCCAGCAGCAGGGAAAGCCCGAGACAGGTGACCATAAAACGTCCGAAATTATGACGTACGTCGCGATAAGCCAGGTTCATGAGCTTTTCTCAGTCTTTACCTTGGCCTGACGGCCTTCTTTCAACAGTTTTGGTAGCCGCGTCAGTACCCTTGCCTTTTCCGGCAGGCCTTCAATAATGCTTAACCTTGCGTCAAGCGTGCGATGGCCG
>JALSHF010000005.1 GCA_026982375.1 Emcibacter sp.
AGAAGCGGCCCGCAAAGAAGGGTTGACCAGTCTGGCGACCCGTCTTGACCGATTGGATCGCCTGAAAAGAATGATCTATCAGTATCGGGAAGATTTTATCAGCGCGATGAATGAAGATTTTACCTGCCGTTCCGAAAGCCTGAGTCTGATGGCCGACCTTCTGCCCATTATCGAAGGGGTGCGCCACGCCAGAAAACATCTTAAAAAATGGATGATGCCCGAAAGCCGGGGAACCATGCCGCCACTTAATCTGTTGGGATCCCGTAGTGAGGTCATCTATCAGCCACTGGGCGTTATCGGCATCATGGGTGCCTGGAATTTTCCGGTAAATCTGACCTTGGCCCCCCTTGTCGGTGCTTTGGCTGCCGGAAACCGGGCCATTCTAAAGCCTTCAGAATTGGCACCGGCAACGGCAAGCCTGCTGAAAAAGACGATTGCCGACTTTTTTTCACCGGCCGAGGTGGCGGTCATCAATGGCGACGCCGAGCTGGCCCGACATTTCTCTGAGCAACCATTTGATCATCTGGTCTTTACCGGGGCGACCTCTGTCGCCCACCATGTGATGCGGGCCGCTTCGTTGAACCTGACCCCGGTGACACTGGAATTAGGGGGCAAATCTCCGGTGATACTGTCACGAAGCTGTGACATGAAAATGATGGCCAAAAGAGTGATGTATGCCAAGACGCTTAATGCCGGACAGATATGCATCGCCCCGGATTATGCGCTGGTGCCCGCCGAAAAAATGGACGAATTTGTCACCGCCGCCAAAGATGCCGTGAGCGAGATGTATCAGAACTTGAAAATGAATGAGGATTATACCTCAATTATAAATCAACGGCATTTTGATCGTTTGCAGGGTTATCTTGACGAGGCGCGCGCCGCCGGTGCCACAGTTATGGAGATCAATCCATCGGGAGAGACATTTGATGACCAGAATGGCTTCAAAATATCACCCCATCTTGTTATCAATCCTTCTGCGGACCTGTCCTGCATGAAAGATGAAATATTCGGACCTATTTTGCCCGTGGTGCCCTATGAGCGGATCGAAGAGGTGATAAAGAATATTAATGACCGGCCGCGTCCGTTGGCGCTTTATTATCTGGGGCAGGACAAGGCCGAGGAAAAGCAGGTGATGGAACAGACACTGTCCGGCGGGGTCAGCATCAATGAATTGATGCTTCATGCTCTGCAGGAGGACTTGCCGTTTGGGGGAATAGGCCCGAGCGGAACCGGAGCGTATCATGGTCATGACGGATTTCGGCGGTTCTCCCATGCCCGGTCTATTTATCGGCATGCGCCATTCGATTTGGTTAAATTGATGCGCCCCCCCTATACATCCGTCAAAAAGATGTTACTCAACTGGCAGTTCGGCGGCGGCAAAAATGGTAAATAACCTGCTATCCTGCGAGCTGCAAGGCCATGCGGGCCTGACACCTTGAATCATTGATTTTATTTGATGAAATATTATTAATTCGGTTGCTGTTACCGTAATTTTTGATCGCGATTAATTTTGTTTTCTTTCTGGCTCTATTCCCCCGACGAATCCCAACTTTGGGTAAACTTGTATGTGACAAATCTTGTTAATCCGATAATCAAACTTAACACCATCATGCTCTGCATTTGACGCGAATAATCCTTCCAGAATAACATATTCTCCATTTAAGTTTTGAAAATTACCAATAATACGCTCCGGAAACTCTATTGTCACAGATGCGTTTGGGAGATTATACTCAAAAGCCTCTTTACTCAAATAAAGCCCGCTCGATTCAAACTCCAAAGATAAAACACCTGTTACCTGAACAATTTTTCCATCATATTTTTCAGGTGTAACAATAAGATTCATTATTGAGATATCATCATAATCATAATCCCCGCAAACTTTATCGTACGTTTGCTGCGCCTTGCTTTGAATTGATGTTAGGACAAAAATGATCAACAAAAATAAAAGCCTATTAAACATATTTCTTTTCCTACTAAAAATTCAATCCTTCGACATACCTTCGAATAAAGTCTTTTAAAAATACGGAATCAATCATCTCTGACCCTGAGGAATCCCCGCGAAATTGATTAATGATTTGCATTGGGATTTTCCGTAAGTAATTTTAGGGCATTCACGGCGGCTTGTCAGTCATAAAGGGATTTGGGCCTGATGCCCAATCTGGCGGCAACCTCTCTGACGCAATAGCCCCGATCGGTAACTTGAGCAATCAGGAGATTAAGGATTTGATAGATATGGCAAGAATTTGATAGATAAGGGAATGGTGGGCGATACAAGATTTGAACTTGTGACCTCCTCGATGTCAAGGAAAGTGAAGGTGAGTAATATCAACGGCTTGAGTGTGCATTAGCGCGCTTTCGTGGACTTGAGTATGCAGGAAACCTGTCTGCTATGCATGAGTTGCGTGCCACTTGTGTGACACCAGAGGTACAGATCACTTTTTATAGCAAGCATCTATGCTGAATGGATAGTGCCGAAAGTGGACTCGATCGGGTTGCTGGTCTTGATTGACCGCCAGTGTGCCGCCGGAAAGTCGAAGAAAGCCATCAGATCGGTATGATCTTTTTGCAGGTAAACAGTCGCTTTGGGGTATTTATCCTCATAGGTACGACTGAACGACTACCGACGATTGTCGGCAGTCGTTCAGTTTAAAAATTATGATTGGCATAGGTGAGTAATGTCATTTTTTATCATTCTAACAGAGCTTTCACCTAACCGATGCTCTTTGATGTCCGGGAAATGAGTATAGTTGCCCCATTCTGTGCAAAGGCTTGCAGAGAGCTGGGGATTAATGATTGGATCATCTGTTGTAAATAACCTAAGCCCAAAACCATTCAGTTTGATTTTATTAAATGTTTCTTCCATATCCAATCCACAATATTTCTCATAACTTTTCACATGCTGTTGGTTAAATATCTTGGGGCCATCAGGGGTATTTATCGTTTCTCCGTCATATTTTGCCAAGGATTCAAATGGATTTAAGGCCGGATTGAATAATACAAGTTTGCCCCCAATCTTTGCACAGACCTCAGCGGCAAAGAACCCCCCAAGACTACTTGCCATTAAAAGAATATTATTGTTAGGGTCGAGGGATTTCTCATAGTGCTGATATTGGATAATGAGCAATTTTATGGCTTTGTCAGGGTAACGCGCGTCATAATTTAACCCCTTCACTTCCGTCTCACCAAAATATTTTTTCAGGAGCAAAACTGTACTCCCCATAGGTGAACCGCCAAAACCGTGAATATATAAAATCATTCTATCTCTATAAGTTGTGGATTGATTTGGCATGTGCTTTGGCAGATTTCACATAGTCCAGCACAAACTTTTCTTTATTTAAATCCGGTTTCATATGAAGTGGTCCTGATTGTTTGAACAGTTTGGCAGCGAAGTTAAGGTGTATCCTGTTGTCATTTATGCTGCCTGTTTCTGCTTCACAGGATATGGGGAATTCCCCATATCCTGTGAATTTGAGTAAACCTCATGTGGTGTCTTCCCGTCAAGGGAAGAATGGGGGCGGATATGATTATAAAAGTCGATCCATTCCCCGATTTCCCTTTGGGCGACAAAACCGTCAGTCATATCCTTGAGATAGATACATTCATATTTCAGGCTGCGCCACAGCCGTTCAATGAAGATATTATCCAGATACCGGCCCCGGCCATCCATGGATATTTTTATCCCGGCATCTTGTAGAACCCCTGTGAAAGCCTGACTGGTGAACTGGCTGCCCTGATCCGAATTGAATATCTCGGGTGTTCCGTAATTCTCAATGGCTTCCTTCAGGGCCTCGATACAAAAGCCTGTATCCATACTGTTGGATAAACGCCAGCTCAGCACATGACGCGTGGCCCAGTCCATGATTGCCACCAGATACAAAAAGCCGCGCTGCATCGGGATAAATGTAATATCCGTGCACCAGACATGGTTCGGCTTAGTGATCGTCAGACCACGTAGAAGATAAGGGTATATCTTGTTCTCTGGATGGGGATCACTGGTTCTCGGCTTGCGGTATATGGCTTTGAGCCCCATAAGCCTCATCAGGCGGCGTACCCGGTGGCGGCCCACCTTGAACCCCTCCCGTTGCAGGTGACGCATCAACTGTCGGCTACCGTAAAAGGGATAAAGCATGAACAGCTCATCCATACGCCGCATGATGAGCAGGTTTTCTGCGGTTTCGCCTACAGCCTGATAATAAAGCGATCCCCGACTGATATGCAGAAGTTCACACTGGCTGGACAGGCTTAAGACTTTATGATCCCGATTGACCATATCCTTGCGGTCTTTATGGCTCATCCCTTGAACCCTTTTTCCAAAAAATCATTGATCACAGTCAGCTCCCCGATCTTGGCATGGAGCACCTTAATCTCGCCGTCAATGTCACGCTGACGGACGGTGCCCCTGTTGTCAAAAATATCTTCCATGCCCTCAAGCGTCTGACGTTTCCACGTACTGATCATGTTGGGGTGCACTTCATAATAAGCGGCTATTTCCTGAATGGTCCTGTCTCCCCGCAAAACGGCAAGAACAACCTTCTTTTTAAATGCTGATGTAAAGCGACGTCTCTTCGTCATAATTTGTCTCCGAATCTATAATCGGATACACCTTAACAGACTGTGCAAAAATCCGGGACCAGCTCACACAGCCCTCGCAAACTAGTGATGGGATGTAGCTTCCGCCATACCATCCTCTCGATAGCCCAAAATGTGCAAATACTGGTGCATGGTAATCATTTATCTGGCCAATACTCAATAATCCTTTAATTCCAGAACTATCATTTGCAGCATCATCATTCACTTGATTGGCATGTGCCCGCATTAAAGTCTGACCAAGCCCCCATAAAGCCACCGATGGTCTTTTACTTTTTTGTGCGAAAAGGCCTAACATAGCAAAATTATTTGCAGCCTTTCCTGTGAAGCCACTATTCCACGTTACTTTCAGTCCTGTAATTCCATATCCATCCCCCCTTAGTGACCGCGAAGCATAATAGGTGGCTCTATCCCTATTCTGTATAGCTTCATTTTCTTGTTGATCAGTCTTTAGGTTATCACCTTTTTTAGCTGTAGGTGAAGCTCCCTTTATTACACCTATTGTCTTGGCTGCCCCAAGTTTTGCCTTAACTAACGTTAGAGATTTTTTAAGCGTGCCTTCCTTCCGAGACTGTTCAAGTGCTTTACCGAGTTTCTTTAAAGTTTTTTCATACTTTCGCTTTTGATAATCTCGTACCCTACTTAAACCACTCGGATCACTTTTGTTCACCGGATCGTTCCCTACATAAACATACCAATTCAGCCCATCGCCATACCCTATCGGATCTGTTTGTAAAAATCTCCCGATGGCCGGTGAATAATATCTGGCGCGATAATAGTATAATCCGGTCTCGGCGTCCAGTCTTCTGCCGGTATAGCGGAACGGGTTGCCGGTGAGGTCGTCGGAGTTGCCGTAGCTGTCGTAGCTATGTTGCTCGGTGACGCTGCCCGTGCCGTCACTCATGGCGATGATGCTGCCTTGGTGAACAGCCTTGAGCATGGTTCATGGTGTGATAAATCACACCGGAACCTAACTAAAATGGGTGGAAGTAGGACTTGTTGGCGGTGCCGGTTCCCGTGTACATCACCAGATACTCATCGACTCCGGGGCCGTGGACATAGCGGCGGAGCAATGTGCCGGAACTGTTATAATCCGCAATTTCCTCTACCCCGTCATTGAGAAAACTGGTCAAAACCGTATCCACCGTCTTGGCACTTCTGCGGCCCAGAGGGGGGAGACCGCCACGCGGTCGGGGGGAACTCAAGTAATGAGCGCATAGCGAATGATAGTTCCCTCCATCAAACCAAAGAATCGTCATAGAGATAGCTGGCCGAGACGCCGGGCTTGCTGGCACTCAGCAGCATATTCTCCACATCATAAACATAAGACCACAGCCCGTCACCGGTGAGATTCAGCTAAAAAACCAAATCAATCGTCTCTGACACCTTGATCACGCGAGATTGATCAGAAAGACCAAGTTGCTTTTTTGCCTTTTCAAAGGCCGCCTCAAATTATTCTATGGTAACATTCTTATTTGGCGGCGGGTTAAAAGAAAGCGAATACATGAACTTGTTACATTGGATCCCGCCGCGTTATTTTTTATGACGAGCAGCTGATGCTTAAATGATGGGCCCATTCGGGGGCTTCTGCGGCGTAACTCTCAAATTCCGGCTGTTCATCGAAGGGATATGTGAGCAGCGTCATCAGGCGATCAACCTCTGAAAAATCCCCTTGTTCCGCCTGAAGGATCGCCTGCTGCGCCATATAGTTTCTCAAGATATATTTCGGGTTAATGGCCCGCATATTTTCCCGGCGTTGCCTCGGCGTGTTTTTTTCCAGTTTCAGGCGTTTGTCATAGGCTTGAAACCAGCCTTCAAAAGCCGCGCCATATTCTGGCAAAGCGCGCATCTCGCCAAGTTGGCGAAAGAAAATGCAATAGTCAATTTTATGGTCTGCCAGCAGGGACAGCAATTCAGAAACCAATTGACTGTCCCCTTCTCTTGATTCGCCCAGCCCCAGTTTCTGGTTCATCAAGTGATGGTAACGGGCGAAAAAAATCTGATGATAATGATCGCGCACCGGCTCATTCATGTCAGGTGAGGTGATTGGCTTTAAAGCATGACAGAGCGCGAGGCAATTCCACAGACCAATATGTGGCTGCTGATTGAACGCATAGCGCCCTGTATCATCGGAATGATTGCAAATATAGTTTGGATCAAAGGCTTCCATAAAGCCGTAGGGGCCATAATCGAAGGTCTGACCAAGGATAGACATATTATCCGTATTCATCACCCCGTGGGCAAAACCAAAAGCCTGCCAATGGGCGATCATATCTGCGGTTCGGGTGGTAATCTCCAGCAGCATACTGTCAAAAGGCAAGGGGCTTTTGCGCAGTTCGGGAAAATGAATATCCAGAATATAATCCGCCAGTTTTCTCAGGTCATCATGCTGCTGCGTATAGAAAAAATACTCGAAGGAGCCAAAGCGGATATGG
>JALSHF010000006.1 GCA_026982375.1 Emcibacter sp.
ATTATGACCGCAAGCTGAATCCTGAAAATCTGATTGATGTTCAGGATGAAATAGCCGCCCATGTGGCCGCCACCATTGGCGATACATATGGCGCTGTCATGCGCCGCAGTGCCGTTGACATGAAACGCAGCAGCACAGAATATATGGAAGCGTACCGAAGCATGCTTCTGCTTCATGATTATCTGTTCGAATTATCACCAAAAACCCATTTAAAAGCCCGAAACAGTCTGGAAGAAGCGGTTAAAATTGATCCCAATTATCCGGACGCATGGGCGGGGCTTGCTTTTCTCGCCCTTGATGAATATCGGTTCAGTTTTAATGTTCGCGCCGAAGACCCGCTGGAGCTTGCGCGTAAATATGCCGAAAAAGCCATCGGGCTAAGCGCCAAATATTCCATCGCCTGGTATGCCATGACCATCATCAATTTCCACAAGGGCCATATTGATAAATTCGAAGATAATATCCGCATGGGCTTAAGTATCGCGCCCAATAGCCCCGCCATCCTTGCCGACAGCGGGGTCTATCTCTGCCTGCTTGGCAAATTGGACGAAGGCCTGTCACTGGTCAAAAAAGCCATGGACTTAAACCCGCAGCACCCCGGATGGTGCCGTTTTGCCCTCTGCCATGATCATTATATTCGCGGCGATTATCATAAGGCTATTGAACAGGTTCGTTTCATCGAAACGCCGGACTGGTTCTGGCCCCATGCATTGCAGGCGATCCTCTATGCCAAACTCGGGCATGAAAAAGAAACGGCAATCTCAAGAGAAAATGTCCTCAGGCTATATCCGGAATTTCCCAAAAATGCGGAAAAAGAATGCCGCAAATGGTTTCGGCGCGAAGAGGATTTTATCAAATATCTTGATGGCTTGCGGGATGCCGGACTGGTGTATTAACAACCAACCTGGAAAGAATATATTATGGATTCGAAAGATTTCCGGAAAAATGCTCATAAATTTGTCGACTGGATGGCGGATTATATGGAAAATATCGAAAGCTATCCGGTAAAATCCAAAGTAGTCCCGGGAGAGATACTGGCCCAGCTTCCCGAACATGCCCCCGACAATCCTGAAGATATGGATGATATATTTCAGGATTTTCAGGATATTATCATGCCCGGCATGACCCATTGGCAACATCCGGGCTTTATGGCTTATTTCCCGGCCAACGCCAGCCCGCCGTCTATATTGGCCGAAATGTTGACCAGCACGCTGGCCGCCCAATGTATGAGCTGGCAGACATCTCCCGCGGCGACAGAATTGGAAGAGCGGGTCATGGACTGGCTGAAAGATGCCATTGGCCTGCCAAAAGAATTTCACGGGGTTATCCATGATACAGCCTCCACCGCCATGATGTCTGCCTTTCTGATTGCGCGCGAAAAACTGAATGATTTCAAGACCAACCATCGCGGCCTGAGCGAGGCCGGCCTTCATTGCTGCTATGCCTCTGCCGAAGTTCATAGTTCAACCGACAAAGGCATTCGCATGATCGGGCTTGGGTCTGATAATTTGCGGAAAATCCCCCTTGACGAAAATTTCTCCATGATCCCCGAGGCCCTTGAGAAAGCCATTCAGGCGGATTTGGACGCGGGACATAAACCAACCTGCGTCATTGCGACATTGGGCAGCACCAGCATTTCCGCCATTGATCCTTTGCAGGCCATTGGCAGGATTTGCAAAAAATTCGGTGTCTGGCTTCATGTGGATGCGGCCTGGGCCGGAAGCGCGTTGATTTTGCCTGAATTCAGATGGATGATCACAGGTATTGAGCATGTGGATAGTTTTGTTTTCAACCCCCATAAATGGCTGCTGACCCAATTTGATTGTTCGGCCTTTTATGCCAGGGACAAGGCCGCCCTGATACAGACTTTTGAAATTTTGCCGGAATATCTTAAAACCCGGGAAGGCGACCTCGTCAATAATTATCGGGATTGGGGCCCGCAGCTTGGGCGGCGTTTTCGGGCCTTGAAGCTCTGGTTTGTCCTGCGTTCATACGGGATTTCAGGCTTGCAGGAACACATCAGGCGGCATATTGACATGACCCGTCAGCTGGCAGAACGCATCAGCCAAGAGCCTGATTTTGAACTGCTCGCGCCAAATCCGCTGGCGTTATTCTGTTTTCGTTACCATCCAGAGGGGCTTGCCGAAGATCTACTTGATGCTTTAAATGAAAGAATATTTGAGGCCATAAATGATACGGGCGAAATTTATTTGACCCAGACGCGGATCAATGGAAAATACGCCATCCGTTTTGTCAGCGGCGCACCGGCAACCCGGCAGCGACATATGGACAAAGCGTGGCAAATCATCAAAAAAATCGCCATAATGACAAAATAACTTTTCTTTAGTGACATTATGCCGAATTATTGCCTTAAACAATTGGCATATTAGGGGGAAATTTATGAAGCTCGAAAGTTGGACAGAATGATGAAAAAAGCACTCCTGATTACCGGACAGGAATCTGAAACCATCAGCACTTTGGCCCGAAACCTGATTCCCGCAGGCGGCCTCAGCATCTTTGCCCGCCAAATGAAACAGATGAAGGCCGTCGGCGTTGATGAAATGCATGTGGTCACCGACTGGTTTGCCCAGGATTTTGAGAAAGAAATCCTGAACTGTACTGCGCGCCCCGAAAAGATTTTCATTCATACGACCAAAGACGCTCCCTTGCGCCTTCTTGAGCATAATAACGAGGGAAACAGCTGGCTGCTGCTCGAAGAAGCCGTCCTGCTGGATGACAGAATCATTGATCAGACCCTGCATCACCCTGCCTCAACGGTGATCAGTTTTATTGGACATAGTGAATTTCTATCCGCCCATACCGCGCATGGACTGCCGCTTCATCTGGGTGAGGATGAGGGGTTTTTTGGCTCCATTGCCAAGCTGTCAAGTCAGGCCTTATCCGCTAACGTGCGTAAGCTCAATACGCTGGAAGGCCTGCCGAACGTCCTGAAGGCCATCGCACGAACAGAAGGCTGCGCTATCGCCAGGGTCACCGAAATTCCGCTTTACCTTAGCCGCCAGCGCCGTGAAGTTGATCTGGTCTGGTTTCCCGTCATGGGGCGCGAAGATGGTGATAAGGCCACGAATATCCTTCTTGAATATAGCCAGAAAGGCCTGTTGGACTGGCCCGCAAGATTCATTCATCGGCCCATTGAAAATTTGATTGTCAAATATCTCTGCAAAACCCCCGTCAGCCCAAATCAAGTCACCCTGTTAAATGGATTCTTGGGCTTTTATGTTATGTTTCTTTTTGTCCATGGGCATATGTGGCCCGCTTTGGCGGGGGCCTATTTTGTGGGCATATTCGCCGGTGTGGACGGCAAACTGGCCCAAGTCAAAATATTACAATCACGCCTTGGCAGCTATGAATATCTGCTGACCGGATTGATTGAATATGGCTGGTATTTCGCCATTGCCGCCGCCCTGTATGAACCGTTTGGCATGGCCCCTTATATTATGGCTTTAGCCCTTGTTTTATTTCAGATTGCCGACCAAATTCAATCCGTTTTTTTTCGCCGCATGACAAATATTTATCTTTTCAGCCTTGAGTCATTCGATCGCCGTTTTCAATTGGTCGCGGGCGGGCGCAATTGCCATATGTGGGCGATTCTTCCTTTTGCCTTGTTTAATCAATGGTTTATGGCACTGGGTTTTATTTGTTTATACGCTGTAATAACTTTCTTTGTACATCAGGCAAGACTTGTGTATCATCTCAAAAATATCATGATTGAGACCAGTGAAAAATTTGCTGAAAATTTCAATAAAACAAAAAGTCTATAGAAAAAACTATGCCTGATTCAGTGAAACGCACCAATGAAATTGAAGAATTCACCAATCTTTATATCATTCATCCCATAAGCGGCTGGCTCGTGCCAAAATTTGCCGCCCATAAGATTACTCCCAATATGGTCTCCCTCTGCGGGATGTTTTTTGGCATATTTGCAGGCTTCGCCTATTTCCACTATCAAAATCCCTATATGGCGGCGGCGGGATTTTTTGGTATGTTTATGTGGCATGTTATGGACGGCGCAGATGGTCAGCTTGCACGATTGACCAAAAACTATTCTGAAATTGGCAAAACCCTTGACGGGGTCTGCGATTATATAACATTTATCAGTGTCTATGTGGGGCTTGGCCTGATCCTGTCCGCTCAAACGACTTCTGAAGTCTGGTATATTATTTTATTGGCCGGGGCGCTTCACGCGGTACAATCCGGCGCTTATGAATTACAGCGCGGTGAGTATGATTACTGGGGACATGGTAAAAATTCAAGCGGCCTTCCTGACATAAAAAACATGATCGCCGAGCTGGAAGGGAAATCCCCTCTCGTATTTTTGATGAGCCAGTTTCACATTGGCTATGTCAGGATGCAGCGCCGAACATCCGGCATAGATTCAAAATTTCGCAAATTTTTGAAAGAAACCTTGGCAGAACATCCTGAAAAAGAAGATGATATCAGGACATTATACCGGGAGATTTTTGCCCCCGGCGTGCGAACCTGGTCCATCATGTGTGCCAATTATCGCACCATTGCCATCTTTATCGCCTGCATTATCGGGCAGCCCATATATTATTTCTGGTTCGAGATCGCCATATTAACCCCCCTATTGATTTTATTGGTGCAAAAACAACGGCTCTTGAACCAGCTCTTCACATCGCGGCTGAAAGAAATTATTTAAATTATGGCAATAGCAAAATCATGACCGATAAAGACATATTGACCCCGGATCAGCAGAATGAAATATTGACATCATTCAGAGACAGCATCGATAATATTGATGCGGCCCTTATTCATATGTTGGCGGAGCGTTTTAAAGTCACCAAAAATGTTGGTGAATTTAAAGCAAAATATGGCCTTGCCCCCGCAGATAAAGACCGGGAAAAAAGACAGATAGATCGCCTGCGTTCGCTATCCGAAACGGCCAAACTGGATCCCGACTTTTCAGAAAAATTCCTCCATTTCATCATCACAGAAGTGATTCGCCATCACGAAAAATTCCGCGAGGACAGCGGCGAATAATTCACAAGAATAATCTTGATATTTTTTAACCAGATTTTTCTTTATTTAGTCTTTCTTCATCTGGTTTTTCAAAATACCGACTTCTGCTTTAAGCTCTTCTATGACCGTTATTAAACTCTTCATGTCTTTTTGCTGGTCCAGCAGGCTCACTTCATTGCGTTTCATGCGTTCTTCTTCCATGACGCTGACGATAATGCCAATCACCATATTTAAAAAAACAAAAGTGGTCAGAAAAATAAACGAGAGATAAAAAATCCAGCTGAAGGGCATGACCTCCATGGTTTCATAGAGAATATCTGTCCAGTCCTCCAGCGTCATAATGCGGAATAATGTCAACATACATAGAGAAATATTTCCCCATAATTCCGGATTAATATCCCGAAACAGAAAATTCCCCATGGCGCCATAAATATAGAAAATGATGAACATCAGCAGAATAACATAACCAAATTGCGGCATGGCTTTAAAAAGCGAGCCGATTAAGATACGCAATTCCGGTACCACACTGATCAGGCGCAGCACGCGGAACACCCGAATTAACCGGCCAACAATGGCAACCTGCGAATATTCAAGCGGCATCAGGCTCACCAGGACGATGGTTAAATCGAAAATATTCCAGCCTGACTTGAAAAACTGCCCCTTGTTTTTCTCCGCCAGAAATCTGAATGATATCTCGATCAGGAAAAATATTGAGATACCATAATCGAATATTCCCATCACATCCCTGAAATCAGGGGACAACTCAAATGTCTCTGCCCCAATACCAAGCGCGGAAATAACAATCACGATAATGATAAATATTTCAAATGCTGTTGTGTGAACCAGTTTTGAGATTCTGGTTTGCATCACTTCATACATAAATAACCTCTTCAAATACATGCCCGCCGCCCTAAAATTATAGGATGCGGCAGGCAAGCCTCTTTTCAATCGCTCTTATTTATAGGAACTGGCCCCAAAACAACAGCAAAAACGCCGTAGCTCAAGGCTGATTTTCAGATTTTGAAGGCGTATCAACCGCCCATTCGCGCTAGCAGGTCTTCATAGCTCACGCCCCAGCCTTTGAAAGGACTTATGGACAGGTTGGCATTATAGAATTTTTGAAAGCCGGTGACTTCGGGACCAACCCAATCTGGTACAGTGACTTTTTCCTGTTCCGATGATAGTTCCACCTCCGCAACAATAAGCCCTTTGTTTGCACCTTCAAAAATATCCACTTCCCAGACATGACCGCCTGCGGGATAAATTTCACGGATTTTTTCGATAGGTTTTTCGGCGCAGGCCGCAAAAAGTACCTTGGCTTCATCGGCATTTATATCTGTTTCGATTTCGTAACGACCGATGCCTTGGGCCGGCGTTTTAACGGACAGGATATAGCGGTCATCCTGCTGGCGGATACGCACCATATTACCGCCTTCGCGGGCGATATAACCCTGCCGTATCCTATGGGTACGCTCAGGTTTGGCCTCAGGGCGGGACAGGATAAGAAACTTGCGTTCTATTTCCACATTCACTTTTTCACGCCTGCCAAATAATCCCCTGATCATCGAAATTCCTCCAGCGCAGAAAATAGCTTTTCCACATCATTCTGGTCATTATAAACATGAGGGGCGACCCGAATACTGTCCCCTCTGACACTGACGAAAATATTTCGTTGCGATAGCGTAACGGCAAGCCCCTCCGGTATCGCACCCTGAAAACCAAGGCCGATCAAATGGGGCGAACGATGAGCTTTTTCTGCTGTTCTAAAGCCCATGGCCTGCGCCCGATCGGCAATCATATCTGTCAGGCCGGTCAAATATTTTGCAATATTATCCGCCCCCCATTCATTAAGCCGGGCCAAAGCATGGACGGCGATAGGGGTCAGCATGAAATTACTGCGCTCCCCGACGCTAAACCGTCCGGCGCCGCTTTCATATTCCCCTTGATAATCCACCAGCCGCGCGAAATCTTCGGACCCTTTACGGGCGATCCAGTTTTCTTCGATCGGCATGCCT
>JALSHF010000007.1 GCA_026982375.1 Emcibacter sp.
GATGTGGTTTCCGTATCAATCGCCACCTGAAAAGATCGCTTGATGTCACTGATCCAGCGGTCAAGCTGATCCATTGTGGTCACCGTTTCATAGGATATATCATCGGACGGAATAACATCTGGAATCATTATATTGCCCGGAATGTCATAATCGCTCATATGGGACAGAAGCTTGACCTGAAGATTTCTAAAGCCCTGCTCCTCTAAAAAAGGCAGGATATTTTCCGCATCAATATCCTGTACGGCCAAAGTTTCCAGCTCTGGCAAATCCGGCACATCGGTGCTGAGCGTCACCAGTTCACGGCTAATGCGGGCCATATCGGCAAATTCGATCAGTTTTTCCCGCCGTTTATTCTGCTTGATTTCGCCCGCCCGCGCCAAAAGGCTATCAAGATCACCATATTCGTTAATCAACAGGGCGGCCGTTTTGACCCCGATGCCCGGTACGCCCGGGACATTATCGGAACTGTCCCCGGCCAGCGCCTGAATCTCGATAACTTTTTCCGGGCCTACGCCGAATTTTTCAAAAACTTCATCCGGGCCAATATGTTTATTCTTCATACTGTCAAACATGGATATCTTATCGCCGACCAATTGCATCAGGTCCTTGTCGGATGAAACGATGGTCACTTTAAAACCTTGCTTCTGCGCATCCCGGGCATAGGTTGCGATAATATCGTCGGCCTCAAAACCATCGCTGTCAATGGCGGATACATTAAAGGCGTCCACAGCCGCGCGTATGATCGGGAATTGCGGGACAAGATCATCCGGGGCCGGCGGGCGATTGGCCTTGTAATCGGGATAAATATCATTGCGGAATGTTTTGCGCGCCCGATCAAAAATACAGGCCAGATGGCTTGGCCGTTCATTATCATTAAGGTCTTTCAGCAATTTAAACAACATATTGGAGAAACCCAACACCGCATTGATCGGCGTGCCGTCATGCCGTGTCATGGGCGGCAGGGCATGAAATGCCCGAAAGATAAAACCCGACCCGTCAATCAGGTAAAGATGTTTAAGCTTGGAAACTGTCATGAAAACCCTTAATAGTCATTGACCAAATATTCATCGGATGATACCGATGTTTCTAGCCCAAAATCTACTGCTCTGCGGCTTGATAGACAAGGTATTTTTATGACGGACCCTCAATTGGCTCTGGAAATCCAGGGATTAGAAAAAATATACGCCGGGAATAAGGGCACAGCCGCAAAACATGCCTTGAAAGGAATCGATCTTTCCGTGCGGCGCGGCAGCATTTTTGGCCTGCTCGGCCCCAACGGCGCGGGCAAATCAACCGCCATTAATATTCTGGCGGGCCTTGTGCGTAAAACATCGGGCCGGGCCATGGTCTGGGGCTTTGACATAGACAAGCAGCGCCGAAATGCCAAGGCCTGCATAGGCATTGTTCCCCAAGAGATTTATTTTGATGCCTTTTTTTCGCCGCGCGAGATACTGGAATTACAGGCCGGCCTATATGGCATTCCCGCCCGCGACCGGCGCACGGATGATATATTGGACGCCGTCAGTCTGCTGGATAAGGCCGATAGCTATACCCGCCATTTATCGGGCGGCATGAAACGGCGGCTTTTGGTGGGAAAGGCAATGGTTCATAATCCGCCCATTCTTGTCCTGGACGAACCAACCGCCGGCGTTGATGTGGAATTACGCCAGAATTTATGGGCTTTTGTGCGTAAATTAAACGACCTTGGCGTGACCATTGTCCTGACCACCCATTATTTGGAAGAAGCCGAAGAATTATGTGATGAGATTGCCATCATCAATCACGGCGAAGTGGTGGCTTGCGATACAACCGCCAATCTCTTGGGCCGGCTGGATGAAAAAGTCATCATCATTCGGCCCGCCGCACCCCTGGCCGCCCTGCCGGATATTCTGCAAAAAATCGGGGCAAATTTAAATAAAGCCGGCGAAATTGTCATCCAGTTTAACCCAAGCCATCTGTCCATTGGGAAGATACTGGAGAAGCTCCAGCAGGCCGCCATTGAAATTTCTGATCTCTCGACGCAGGAAAGCGATCTGGAAGATATATTTCTGCAAATCACCGCCAAAAAAGAACCAACTTAAGAAAAGGGCCCGCCATGTCTGAATTTTATGATTTTGATGTTTTGGTTATCGGCAGCGGCGCGGCCGGGCTCACCCTTGCCCTGAAAGTCGCCCATAAGGCAAAAGTGGCCATTCTGTCCAAAAACAAGCTTCACGCGGGCAGCACGTCCTGGGCGCAGGGCGGTATCGCCGCCGTTCTTGACAATCGCGATACCACCGCATCCCATATCGAAGATACCATGGTCGCCGGCGCGGGCCTGTGCCACCGTGATACAGTGACGAGCGTGGTTGAAAAAGGCCGAGAGGCTATTGACTGGCTGGTGGCGCAGGGCGTTGTTTTCACCAAAGATACAGAAATAAAGAAAGATATATTTGTCGACGGCGATTATCACCTGACCAAGGAAGGCGGCCATTCATTCCGGCGGGTCGTCCACGCGAAAGATGCCACCGGACGCGAACTACAGCAATCTTTGGAATTGCAGGCGCGGCAGCATCCCAACATCACCCTGTTTGAACATCATATGACCGTTGATCTGATCCGTGACACCAATCCAAATCCAGAAGAAAGTGGCTGTGCCGGGGCCTATGTATTGGATACACAAGAAGGCCGCGTGGATGTATTCCGGGCGAAATGCACCGTTCTTGCCACGGGCGGGGCAAGCCGCGTTTATCTTTACACATCCAATCCGGACGGTTCAACCGGGGACGGCATTGCCATGGCCTGGCGGTTTGGCTGCCGCGTGGCCAATATGGAATTTAACCAGTTTCATCCCACTTGCCTCTATCATCCCGAAACCCGAACTTTTCTTTTGACCGAGGCCCTGCGCGGTGAGGGCGCCTATCTTCGCCTGCCGGGCGGCGAGCGTTTCATGAGCCGCTTTGATAAGCGCGGCGAGCTTGCCCCCCGTGATATTGTGGCGCGGGCCATTGACCATGAAATAAAGCGGCTTGGCATAGACTGTGTCTATCTGGATATTTCCCACAAGGACAAGGGCTTTATCATAGAACATTTCCCGACAATCTATCAACGGTGTCTGGATTTAGGCTATGACTTAACCCGCCAGCCCATCCCCGTGGTTCCTGCCGCCCATTATACCTGCGGCGGTGTGATGGTCAATGCGGCGGGGCAGACTGATGTGAAGAATTTATATGCCGTGGGCGAAGTGACCCATACCGGCCTTCACGGGGCCAATCGAATGGCCAGCAACAGTCTTTTGGAATGCCTGATATATGCCGATGCGGCGGCCAGGGATATCGTGAATATCATCCCCCGGGAAACGCTGTGCGATGATATTCGCCCCTGGGATGAGAGCCGGGTTATGGACAGTGATGAGGATGTGGTTGTCGCCCATAACTGGAACGAGCTGCGCCATTTTATGTGGGATTATGTCGGCATCGTCCGCACCACAAGAAGGCTGGAGCGGGCCGCAAGGCGGGTTGATATGCTGGCCGGGGAAATTCGTGAATATTACAGCTCATTCCGGGTAACGCCCGATCTGCTTGAATTGCGTAATCTGGTGGTCGTGGCAGATTTGATCATTCGATCGGCCTTATGGCGCACCGAAAGCCGGGGATTGCATTATATGCTGGATTTCCCGGACACCGACCCCGCCATGGCGGGCCGCGATACCATTCTAAAACCCGCCAGAAGGCTTTCCATTAAATAGGATATTGAGCCGGAACGGGATCATTCGCCGCAATATTGCCTTATTTTCTTCTCAATTCTGCCGCAATATTTATTTACTCTTTGTAACTGCTAAATCCCCTTAGCCAGCGATCAGAGAAATGATATACCCTCTTCCACCCCGTATATTTCTGGTTGCTGGCTATTTTTTTTGCCTTCTGATAGAATGGCCTGTCAAAAAATAATCCGGCTGAAGGGAGTTTTCCGTGAAATTATATGAATTGGTTGGCAAGGACAAGACTCAAGGGTTCAGTCCCTATGTCTGGCGTGCCCGGATGGCTTTGGCCCATAAAGGGCTGGAGGTTGAGATGGTGCCGCTCACTTTTTCAGAAATTCCCAAGCTGCCCATAGCAAATGCCAAAACAGTTCCCATACTAGAGCATAACGGAGGATTCATTACAGACAGCTGGGATATCGCCATTTTTTTGGAAGATAATTTTCCGGATAAACCCTCTCTTTTTGGCGGTGATGCCGGAAAGGCCTATGCCAATTTCTTTAATTTTGTCAGCTTCTATAATCTGATTGTCCCCCTGTTTCAGGCTTTGGTTTATGATATCTTTCAAGAGCTTAATGAATGTGATCAGGATTATTTTCGGGCATCGCGCGAAGCACGCCTTGGCAAAAGCCTGGAAGAGGCCCATGAGAATCAATTGCAAAATCTTGACATTTTCCGCAAACAGCTCTGGCCCTATAACATGACCCTTAAATCCCAGGAATTCCTTGGCGGCAATGAGCCGACCTATGTGGATTATATCATGTATGGCATGTTTCAATGGGCCAGGGGCGTAAGCGCACTGCCCTTGGTAAGCGAGGATGACCTCCTCTGTGGCTGGCGGGAAAAAATGGACAACTTATATGGCGGGCTCGGGCAGGTTATAAAAACCCGCAGCTAACGTAATATCATGCGTTAAAATTTTTATTGTCATGCCCTTGAATTCGGGCGGCAGTCCTTCCATATTTGGTTTAAATTCAAATCATGGCGTAGGGCGTAAAAATATGACAACCGATACAGAAACAAATCCAGAAAATATTGAAAAACCAGAGAATACCGAAAAACCGGAAAATGTTGAAAAACATGGCTTTCAGGCCGAAGTCTCGCGGCTTCTGCATATGATGGTTCATTCCGTCTATTCCGAGCGGGAAATATTCCTGCGGGAATTGATCTCCAATGCCTCGGATGCCTGCGATAAATTGCGTTATGAAGCCCTGACAAAGCCAGAGCTGACCAAGGATGATGCGGATTTTAAAATAACCGTCACCCTTGACGAAAAAAAGAAAACCCTGACTCTGTCCGATAATGGTATCGGAATGACCCGTGAAGATCTGATCTCTCATCTTGGCACCATTGCCCGTTCCGGCACATCTGCCTTCATGGATAAAATGGCCGAAAACGCGGACGATAAAAATGACGTTAATATGATCGGCCAGTTCGGCGTTGGTTTCTATTCAGTCTTTATGGTATCAGACGATATCAAAGTCATCAGCCGGAAAGCCGGCACAGAGGAAAGCTGGATGTGGCATTCGGACGGGATCGGCGAATATAGCCTCTCCCCCGCAAAAAAAGCAACGCGCGGCACAGATATCATCATCCACATTAAAGACGATGCGAAAGAGTTTCTGGAAGAACATCGCATCCGGTCAATCATCAAGACATATTCCGACCATATCGCCATTCCCATCACCCTTGTTTTAACCAAGGACGGTGAAGAGAAATCTGAAAAGGTTAACGACGGCACCGCCCTTTGGGTGCGGCCAAAATCTGACATCACAGAAGATCAATATAAAGAATTTTATCATCATGTGGGCCATACCATGGATGATCCGTGGATGACACTTCATTACCGGGCCGAAGGGGTCATCGAATATTCGGTCTTGATGTTCATCCCAAGCCAGCCGCCTATGGATCTGTTTGATCCGGCGCGCAAAACCCGCACCAAGCTTTATGTCAAACGAATCTTCATCACAGATGACTGCGAAGACCTGATTCCCAGCTATCTGCGGTTCATGCGCGGTATCGTCGACAGCGAAGATCTGCCGCTGAATATCAGCCGGGAAATGCTGCAGAATAATCCGGTAATGACCAAAATTCGCGGCGCAGTCACCAAGAGAATTCTGTCCGAACTGGAAAAGAAAGCCAAAAAAGATCCCGAAGCTTACAATGTTTTCTGGAAAGCCTTTGGCGCGGTTTTGAAAGAAGGTATTTATGAGGATTTCTCTCGGCGCGACCAATTGATGAAGCTGGCCCGTTTTGAAAGCACAACCACAGAAGGTCTGCAAAGCCTTGACGATTATGTGGGCCGTATGCCGGAGGATCAGGAAAATATATATTATATCACCGGTGAAAGTCTGGACGTGGCCAAGCGCTCCCCCCAATTGGAGGGCTTTCGCGCGAAGGACATAGAGGTGCTTTTCCTCACCGATTCTGTGGATGATTTCTGGCTGCAAATGGTGCCGGAATATAAGGATAAGAAATTCCAGTCGGTCACGCGCGGCACGGCTGATTTTGGCAAGGAAAAAGACGGCGAGGATAAAGAAAACACCCCCGAAGAAACCACCCCTGAAATAGAAGCCTTAATCGGCCTGTTAAAGGTCAATCTGGAAGGGTCTGTTAAAGATGTGCGCCTGTCCAATCGCCTGACCGATAGCGCGGTCTGCCTTATTGCCGATGATGGTGATATGGATATCCACCTGCAACGCATTCTCAAACAGCATCAACAGCTGGATCAAACCACGCTTCGGGTGCTTGAAATCAATGGGAACCATCCCCTGATCAAGGCTATCGCCGCCGCATCCACAAAAGACGGGTCAATAGATGCCTTGAAAGATGCCGCCAATCTGCTGCTCGATCAGGCCCGGATCATGGAAGGCGAAATGCCCGAAGACCCCGTCGCCTTTGCCGGACGGCTCTCGACAATCATGACAAACAGCCTGACTTAGAGAAATAATCTGGCATAAAGAAATTTATTTTAATTTGGCGGCGGTAATAATGGGGCCGGTTTCCTGTGCTTGCAGGAGAACGGCATAGGCATCATATTTTCCGCTGCCTAAATCTTCTGGTGACAAGCTGAGTCTGGTTTCCTCCCCCATC
>JALSHF010000008.1 GCA_026982375.1 Emcibacter sp.
GGGCTGGATTATCTATCGTCACCGCCGCTGCCAGAAGATGAACAGGCTGATCAAAAACAACCTTCCTCGGGCGATTATTTAAAATCTATTATCCGGCCCCAATATCCCGATGAAACCAATGTGCCCCAAGCCACCGGCAGTTTCCACGATAAAGGCCCGGGTTTCGGCACAGCCGTTGATGAACGCCCCGGGTTTCAGAATAAAAATTATGATTATGCTGTCAATAAAGCAGGTATCATTAAGGCAGAGCATGAATTGGATACGGACAGGGTCACAGGTAACATATTGGGTCGCGCGGGCTTTTGTCCCTCTGACTATAACCGCATGATGCGTTATTTTTATGAAAACCCGCAAGGACTATTGAGCAACAGGCATTTTGCCCTGGACGCGGATCAATGGCAGCGCCTTGACCTTCTTGATCGCACCGTCGATCCTGCGGCCCCCTGCACCAAAGGTCAAACGGCCTTGATACAAAAATATTCCCACGCGTTTGATCAGTTAAAGGCAGCCCTCGCGCAAACAGAGAAAAACCGCAACAACAAATGATCAGCGGTTCATTTCCGCCATCTGCGCCGCCTGATCTTCGGTGATTAAGGCGGTGATAACCTCGCCCAATGCATCGCCCGCGACAATCTGATCCAATTTATATAACGTCAAATTAATCCTGTGATCTGTCAGGCGGCCCTGTGGAAAATTATAGGTCCGGATGCGGCCTGATCTGTCGCCGCTGCCCACCTGTTCTTTGCGATCCGCAGACCTGATGGCATCCCGCCTTGCCCGTTCGGCATCATAAACGCGGGCCATAAGAACTTTCATGGCCTTCTGGCGATTTTTAAGCTGGGATTTTTCATCCTGCTGCTGAACCGTAATCCCTGTGGGAAGATGGGTGAGGCGCACCGCGCTGTCGGTGGTATTAACGCTCTGGCCTCCGGGACCGCTGGCGCGAAAAATATCAATGCGGATATCCTTGTCGTCAAGCTTGATATCGACTTCTTCCACTTCGGGCATCACGGCAACGGTCGCCGCCGATGTATGAATACGTCCGCCGGTTTCTGTTTCCGGAATCCGCTGAACACGATGGCCGCCCGATTCATATTTAAGCTTGGCAAAAACGCCTTTGCCCGATACGGAAACAATCACTTCTTTAAAACCGCCCACATCACTGCTGGAGGCACTAACCACATTAAATTTCCAGCCTTCCAGCAGGGCAAATCGCTGATACATGCGGAACAGATCACCGGCAAAAAGCGCGGCCTCATCCCCGCCCGTCCCGGCGCGAATTTCAAGAAGAGCATTTTTATCATCATCCACATCTTTGGGCAGAAGCATGATTTCCATTTCCCGTTCAAGGGCAGGAAGCTTTTTTTTCAGTTCCGGCAATTCCATTTCTGCCAGTTCTTTCATCTCGCCGTCACTGTCCGTGATCATTTCTGCCAATTCCTGCATTTCACGGATCAGGGACAAATAATCACTGGCCACCTTCACGATCGGCGTCAGGTCGGCATATTCCTTGGAAAGCGCGACGATCTCATCGGAAGATAATGCCGCCGACCGGGACATCATATGTTCCAATTCTTCGTGGCGGGTGATCAATTGCTGTAATCGTTCCTGAGGTATCATGATTTTTTAACTTCCAAAGAAAGATACATTTTTAAATGATTCAAGATTTTGTCCAGAGCCACTTCCTGTTGCTTGCCATCATTTAGATTCTTGATCATGACCATGCCCCGGGCCAATTCATCTTCGCCGATAATCACCGCTTCATTCGCATGGGCTTTATTGGCCCGCTTCAGGCGTTTTGCCATATTACCGCGGTAAGACATCTCAACCCTGTGGCCCGCAGACCGCAATTGCTGCGCGATCTCGATTGCTTTTGCCTGACATGTTACGCCCACAGGCACAATGGCAATGGGCCGCGCCTCGACCGGCACCAAATCCGGCGATATCAATTCTGCCAGCCGTTCCATGCCGGCGGCCCAACCAATGCCTGCCGTGGCCGGCCCGCCCATCATTTCAATCAGCGCATCATAGCGCCCGCCCGCCAAAACTGTTCCCTGCGCGCCCAGATCATTCGTGATAAATTCAAAGGCCGTATGGCTGTAATAATCAAGGCCGCGCACCAGACGTTCGTTGAGGGTATAATCTATGCCAAGCGCGTCAAGGCCCGCGATGACTTCCTCAAAAAAATGCTTGCTTGCGTCATTATAATAATCAGAAATACGCGGGGCCTTTTCCACCAGCGCCCGGTCGCCGTCATTTTTGCTGTCCAATATGCGCAGGGGATTTTTTTCAAGCCGTAAAAGACTGTCTTTGCTGAGCTTGTCCTTATGGGCGCTGAAATATGTGATCAGAGCGTCGCGATACGCATGGCGGCTCTCCTGATCGCCCAGACTGTTGATTTCCAGCCGCACATTGGCCATCAGATTAAGTTCGGTCAACAGCGTGACCGCAAGAGCCAGCACCTCGATATCCGCCTGAGGTTCCGCCGCCCCCAGAATTTCAACGTCAATCTGATGGAATTGGCGCATGCGGCCTTTTTGGGGTCGCTCATAACGAAACATGGGGCCAGATCCAAAAAATTTGCACGGCAGGGATTGTTGCAGGCCATTTGATATAAAGGCGCGGGCAATGCCGGCGGTATATTCCGGCCGCAGGGTCAAAGACTCCCCGCCCCGGTCTTCAAAGCTATACATCTCTTTTGACACCACATCGGATGTCTCGCCGAGCGTGCGGTTAAACACCTCGGTAAATTCGAATATGGGCGTACTGATTTCTTCATGGCCAAAGCGTTTGGCAATATCCTGAAAGATCTTATTTATATACTGAAATGTCCGTGCCTTGTCGCCCATGATGTCATGGGTGCCCCTTACTGGTTGTAATTTAGGGCCCTTTTGTGCTTTCGCCACTGGTTTACTCTCCTTGATCTTTGATCTGCTCTGCCTCTAATTCGGCGGCCTTTTTCTCAACCAGACCCACAATATGTTCCACAAGCCCGTCATCCTCAATTTTATGATCCGACATGCCATTCAGATACACCATATGATTACCATTGCCGCCGCCGGTCAGGCCAATATCCGTCTCGCGCGCCTCGCCCGGCCCGTTGACCACGCAGCCAATGATGCTCAAACTGAGCGGGGTCGTAATATGATCCAGTCTGCGTTCCAGCAATTCCACGGTTTTAATGACCGGATAGGCTTGCCGCGCGCAGGATGGGCAGGATATAATTCTGACCCCCCGATGGCGAATATCCAGACTTTTCAACAGATCAAAACCAACCTTGACTTCCTCCACCGGATCCGCCGACAAGGATACACGGATCGTGTCGCCAATGCCCGACCAGAGCAGCATGCCCATCCCAACAGAGGATTTCACCGTGCCCGCGCGCAGGGCGCCTGCCTCGGTAATGCCTAAATGCAAGGGGTAATCACAAGCCTCCGCCAAGCCTTGATAGGCGGCGACCGCTAAAAATACGTCTGAGGCTTTGACGCTGATTTTAAAATCAAAGAAATCATTATCTTCCAGAATTCTCGCATGTTCCAGCGCGCTCTGCACCATGGCATCGGGGCAGGGCTCGCCATATTGTTCCAGAAGATGCTTTTCCAGCGACCCCGCATTCACCCCGATCCGCATGGAGCAACCATGATCCTTCGCCGCCTTAACAACATCGCGCACCCGGTCCTCAGATCCGATATTTCCCGGATTTATCCGCAGGCAGGCCGCGCCCGCCTCGGCCGCCTCGATCGCCCGTTTGTAATGGAAGTGAATATCCGCAACGATGGGCACCGAAACCTCGGGAATAATGTCGCGCAAAGCGGCCGTTGATTCCTTATCTGGGCAGGAAACACGAACAATATCCGCGCCGGCCTCTGCGGCCTGTCTGATCTGATCAATCGTCGCCTGCACATCAGTGGTCAGGCTGTTGGTCATGGTTTGAACCGAGATGGGCGCATCCCCGCCCACAGGAACATTCCCCACCATGATCTGCCGTGATTTCCGGCGCAAAATGTCACGGTATGGTCGTATACTCATATGCCGTCAAATTCCTGAATTAAGCTTTATGATTTCATCTTTTAATTTTACGATTTCATCGGGCGTAAACATGCGGAATGTTTCCGCGAATATCAAGGGGAATCGCGAATATAACAGATGTTTTTACAAAGAAATTTTAACGGAAATATTTTTAATAGATCAATAGGGCTGTTTTCAGAATAAGATCCTGTTTGTTCAGGCTGATATTATCCCGAATTTCACCTTGTTTTCCGAGAGGCTCCGCCGCCACATCATCCACATAGAGCGATACTGCGCCGGCATTGCTGGTCATTAATTTCATGCCTGCCCTGTTCGACATATGGAATTCTTCCCCCGCAAGCAAAACCCGGTCCACCAGTATTTCACTGTCCGCCCCAACAATACGTACCCAAGTGTCGCCGCGCACGGATACGCGGATTTGCCCTAACGGAAGAGCGGCGGCATTAGGGTTTTTCACTCTGGGGGCGGCCTGTGCCTGTTGAACCAACTGAAAGCCATCCTTTTTTGCTATTTGTTTTTCTGGCTGTTTTTCTGGCTGTTTTTCTGGCTGTTTTTCTGGTGTCGGGGCTGTTTTTTCCTTATATTTCTGATCCGCTTCACTGTTAGAGATCAATATATTCGATGCCACCACAGACACATCCGGCAAAGCGGAAAATAATGAATTCTTATTGTTATTGGTCGTATGCCATACCCCGTAAAGGACAATGATGCTCAATATGGCCATTGATACGACCAGTTTTTGGGTATAATTATGTTTTTGTTCTACTTCCAGAAATACCAAATCAACTTTTTTGGTGCTGCCCTGAAATTCTTTTTTATATTGGGATACAATCTGCTTTACGTCCAGCCCAAGATATGCCGCATAATTTTTCAAAAAACCCACCGCATAACAAGACGATGGAAATTTGTTAAAATCATTCTGTTCCAGCGCGGTCAATAAATGGGGCCGGATACATAATTCATGAGAAATTTTTTCAAGGTCGGGTTCAATCAAGTCATTCCGAGCCTGAAAAAGTTTTTGTCCTATTGTGATTTTATGTTCAATAACATCACTATTTTCTCCGCCGTCCTGTGGCGTTCCGAAATCGACATTATTTCCCAAGATTACATCTTGATTCACTTTTCTCTATCCCAACTATTTCATCAAACATTTTGAGCCGTGCTTTAATTATTTATATTTATAGCCCGTCTCATATTCCTGCGTTTATATGCATCCTACCCTAAAATATTTGCTAATTTATTAACCGTTAGACTCAAAATGATTAAAATTAACCCTTTCTTCATTGTTTGTTGAAAGGTCTATATTTATTTTTATAGAATGAGTGAACAGTAGACTCATTTAAAGAGTCAATAAAAATCGGCAAATAGGCTTAATTTAAGGATAAAATACCCAAAAACCTAGATTTTAATGCCGTGGTCTCTCGCAAAGGTGGTGAGCAGCCCCCTTAGGCTATGGTCAGAACGACTCAGCAAATTTTCCAGATATGGCTCTACAGAGGATAAATCCATGCTGCGAATCATCATTTTTACCGGGCCGACAGAAGCCGGGGCGATAGACAGGCGCCGAAAGCCAATGGCCAGCAAGGCAAGTGCCGTAATGGGCTTGCCGCCAATTTCCCCGCATAGGGTAATGGGCACATCATAGTCGTTGCATTTATCAACAATGGATTTCAGCATCAACAAAGCGGGCGGTGAAACAGGGTCATAACGTCCGGCCAATTTTGGATTTTCCCGATCACAAGCAAAGAAAAACTGCATTAAATCATTGCTCCCTACAGAGATAAAATCAAGCAGGGGCAACAGATTATCCAATTGCCAGATTAATGCCGGCACCTCCAGCATGGTACCCACGCGAATATTTTTCGGCAAGGCGTCTTTATTTCCTTTATGACGTTTTTTCTGGCGATCAATTTCTTTATTCAAAATAGACCGGGCCATTTTAAATTCGGAGACATCAGAAATCATGGGAAACATAATATTCAATTCCCGTCCTGCTGCCGCATTCAATAACGCCCTGACCTGATACCGCAACAAGGCCGGCCGGTCAAAGGCGATACGGATCGCGCGCCAACCTAATGCCGGATTGGCCTCATCATCTCTTTTAAGAAAAGAAACCGGCTTGTCGCCGCCAATATCCAAAGTCCGAAAAACGACCGGCTTGCCTTCCGCCAAGTCCAGAATATCGCGGTAAAATTCTGCTTGCGGGCCAACGCGGGGGAGTGAGGCGCTCACCATGAATTGAAATTCTGTACGAAACAGACCAACGCCGCTGGCGCCGGATCTTTTCAAACCATCCATATCAATGGTTAATCCGGCATTGACCAAAAGCGTCACATCCACCCCGTCCCGCGTTCGGGCCGGTTTGTCCCGAAGCTGTTCATATTCTGCCAGCATAACATTACGGGACTCGATATTTTCCCGGTAACTTTGCAGGATTTCCGGCGGCGGGGAAAAATACACAACGCCATCAATGCCGTTGATAATAACATTTTCACCTTCTGCGACCTCCAAAAGGGCCTCTTCCATCTGGCCCACCATGGGAATACCAAGCGCACGGGCAACAATGGCCACATGGGCTGTAGGTGACCCGTCCCGAAGAACAACGCCGCAAAGCCTATCCCGGTCATAGTCAAGCAAATCCGCCGGACCCATATTTTCGGCAATCAGAATAGCCTTGTCCGGCAATGTTTTTGACGCCGCCGTGCCGGCCAGCCCCATGAGATGCCGATTTAACCGATTGGCCAGATCATCCAGATCGCTCAGACGTTCCCGA
>JALSHF010000009.1 GCA_026982375.1 Emcibacter sp.
ATTTAAAAGACCTTGGTCAAATGGTCGCGCGGGAAATTGAAAAACATGGCGGCATTGCCAAGGAATTCAATACGATTGCCGTGGATGACGGGATTGCCATGGGGCATGATGGCATGCTTTATTCCCTGCCCAGCCGCGAAATTATCGCCGATAGCGTAGAATATATGGTCCAGGCCCATTGCGCGGATGCAATGATCTGTATTTCCAACTGTGACAAAATCACCCCCGGCATGTTAATGGCGGCGCTCCGGTTGAATATCCCGGCAGTTTTTGTCTCCGGCGGGCCCATGGAAGCCGGCAAGACAAGCAGCGTAAATCATAAACTGGACCTTGTGGATGCCATTATCATGGGCGTTGACCCAACGGTAAGTGATGAGATTGTTGAAGAGGTCGAGCGCGAGGCCTGCCCCACTTGCGGATCATGTTCCGGCATGTTTACCGCCAACAGCATGAATTGCCTGACAGAGGTTTTGGGGCTGTCTTTGCCCGGCAATGGCACGTTGCTCGCCACCCACGCCGACAGAAAAGAGCTGTTTCTAAAGGCCGCAAGAACCATCACCAAAAATACCAAAGCCTATTATGAAGATAATGACAATTCTGTTCTGCCAAGGTCCATTGCAAGTTTCAAAGCCTTTGAAAATGCCATAACACTTGATATTGCTATGGGTGGGTCGACCAATACCGTGCTTCACTTACTCGCCGCAGCGCAGGAGGCGGAAGTTGACTTCACCATGAATGATATTGACCGATTATCGAAAACAGTGCCCAATATCTGCAAACTGGCCCCGGCCACTCAGGAATATCATATGGAAGATGCCCACCGGGCGGGCGGCATCATGAGCATTCTGGGGGAATTGGAAAAAGGCGGCCTTCTCCACCGCGACTGCGGCACTGTCAGTGGCAGCAGCATCGCGGAACTCATTCAGAAATATGATATTACCCGAACGAGCGATGATGACATATTGACCTATTTCAGGGCCGCGCCGGGCGGCGTTAGAACCACAGAGGCCTTCTCTCAAAACCGCCGGTATACGACCCTTGACCTTGACCGAAAAGCCGGCTGCATTCGTTCCGTGGAAAACGCCTATAGCCAAGACGGCGGGCTGGCCGTTCTTCAGGGTAATATCGCCCTTGATGGCTGCATTGTTAAAACCGCCGGCGTGGACGATGATAATTTAACCTTCACCGGCCCCGCCCGCCTGTACGAAAGTCAGGAGGATGCCGTTAAAGGCATCACAACCGGCCAAGTGCAGGCCGGAGACGTCGTCATCATTCGTTATGAAGGCCCCAAAGGCGGCCCCGGTATGCAGGAAATGCTCTATCCCACGTCATATTTAAAAGCCATGGGGCTGGGCAGCAAATGCGCGCTGGTCACGGACGGGCGTTTTTCCGGCGGCACATCTGGCTTAAGTATTGGTCATGTCTCACCCGAGGCGGCTTCCGGCGGGGCGATTGCACTGGTTGAAAACGGGGACGTGATTGACATTGATATTCCCCGCAGGGTCATCCGTATCGACATTTCCGATCAGGAACTGGCGACACGCCGAAAACTCATGAATGCCAAGGGAGAAAACGGCTGGAAACCAACGGCTCCCCGCCCCCGAAAAGTTTCAAAAGCCTTGCAGGCCTACGCCTTGATGGCAACATCCGCTGACAAGGGAGCGATCAGAGATATTTCCAATCTGAGGACCCCAACCTAGAGTATTTACCAATCAGAAACATTTAAGGCGCGGGAAAGATGTTTGGCTATCTGATGATTACTTTGGCCAGACTTCTTTAAGCTATACAGGCCTTTTTCATATTCTTCTTTGGCCTTATCAGGATCATTTTGCCTTTTATACATCGTGCCAAGCTTATAATGGGCATAAGCGACTGTAACCGAGGGCTTGGATGAGTTTATGATCTTCCGATATATTTTTTTGGCGTCTTCATATTGCTCAAGGACAACCATTTTATCGGCAATCACAATATGATCAGATTGCCCAAAAGCCAAAGCCTGTTGAGCCACCCCGAAGAAAAATGATGCCCCTAAAAATGCTATGCTAAAGTTACGCCATACTCTCATTTATTCATCTGCCTGTTTAATAGTTACTATTGGTTATTTTTACAATTTAAGCTTTTATAGTGCTTAATATTTTATGAGCAATTAAAAAATGGAAGATTTTAATTCAAAAAATGTTAAATTAAGTCTTAAATTCCATCAATCATTGAACTTTTGTAATAATTAACATAAGAATCTGAATATAAAATGAATGATAACTCATATCCTGAATCATATGGCAAGTCGCCTTCATTAATGCGTGCGGCCTATCTGTTGTTAACCCTATTGATTCTTATGTATCCTCCCCATGCCTTTGCCAAGGAAACCATAGAGAATGACCCCCCGAAGAAAAGCCTTAAGCCCAAAATAGGCCTTGTCTTAAGCGGCGGCGGCGCGCGGGGCGCTGCCCATATCGGGGTGTTAAAAATATTGGAAGAGATGGATATTGCCGTAGATATGATCGCAGGCACCAGTATGGGCGCCCTGGTGGGCGGTCTTTATGCCTCTGGTTACACCGCCGCTGAAATTGAGCAAATTGTCCATGACATTGACTGGCAAAATATATTTGACGACCGCACTGAGCGCAAGGATATGCAATTCCGCCATAAAAGGTCTGACGATGACCGGCTCATGGATTTCAAACTCGGGTTTAAAGGTGGAAAAATCGCTTTCCCAAAGGGATTGATTAAAGGTCAGAAACTTCTGCTACAGTTAAAACAACGCACTTATCCGGTTCAGAATATCAAAAATTTTGACGATCTGCCCATTCGTTTTCGGGCCGTCGCCACCGACATAGAAACGGGAAAGGCCGCCATATTAAAAAAAGGCGATCTGGGGCTTGCCCTGTTTGCCAGCATGTCAATACCGGCTCTCTTGCCGCCGGTAGAACTGGATGGCCGCCTGCTGATCGATGGCAGTGTGGCCAACAATGTGCCCATTGATATTGTTCGGAATATGGGAGCAGATTTTATCATTGTGGTTGATGTGGGCAGTCCTCTTCTGACAAAGAATGACATAACATCTGTCTTAAGCGTAACAGACCAGTTAATCCGCCTTCTGGGCCATAATAATTCTGTGCGCCAGATAGACGCTCTGAAAAAATCGAAGCTTGGTCATATCATTATCCGTCCGGATTTAGCCGATTTAACAAATGGCGACTTTATGAAGATAACCGAAGCCATTCCCAAAGGTGCCATCGCCGCCCGCAAATTTAAAACAGAATTGAGCCAATATGCCAATACGAACAATATACAATTGGTCACGAATAAATTACCCCCTGTCATAGAATTTGTCCGTATCGAAAATGATACTGATCTATCCGATCAAATGATATTACGGCATCTCGAGATTAAAACAGGCTTGCCTCTATCGCCTGAAGAACTTAATAAAAAAATAGCCAAAGTATATGGTCTGGAAGCATTTGAACGCATTTCCTATGACCTCATTACCGAGGATGGGAAAACAGGTGTCCTGATTAAAGCAAAGGCAAGCTCCATTGGTAAAAACCACATTCGTTTCGGACTATTATTATCCGATAATATAAAAGGCGACAGCAGCTATAGCCTGCTGTCCAGCCTGACAATGACTGAAGTGAATGACCTTGGCGCGGAACTGCGGTTTGATGTGGAAACCGGGGAAAATCTATTGCTCGCCGGAGAATATTATCAACCGCTTAACATCGTTTCCAATCTGTTCATTTCAGGGAAGGCTTCCATCGGTGCGAACAATAGTTCAGTCTTTGAAGATGGCATTATCACAGAGGAATTGCGCATTTCTGCAATCGATTTTAGTGGCTTTGGCGGTTTGTTACTGGGGACATGGGGAGAGGTTAAAGTCGGCATGAGCCGTCAATGGATCAAAATTCGTGAAAATGATGGAAGCTTTTCTTTCTTTAGCGGGGAAAAATTTATTTCTACGGCCATGATTGCCCAATTAAACGTTGACACATTTGACCGTATCAGCTTCCCCAAAGATGGGCTCAGGCTGTCCATAACCTATTACGGTGCCCGAAAAATTCTAGGCGGCAATAATGAATTTAATCTTTTTCAGGCGGGCGGACGGTATGTCAAAAGTTTCGGTAAAAACACCTTTGATTTTGCCCTTGCAGCAGGGGCAACTTTCAGCCGCGACGGCCAAGTGCCTTCTGCCTTTTCAATGGGGGGTTTTCAATTTATGTCTGGCCTCGCGAGGAGACAGCTTAGCGGGGCCTTCCTCGGTTACGGGGCAATCCGTTATCACAGGCAATTAACAAAAGAGCAGCTTAATGTTATAGATTTCCCCATTTATATCGGCGCGTCAGTCGAAACAGGGAATGTTTGGGATAATAAGAATGACGTGAATTTTCAGTCATTAATTTTTGCCGGCAGTATCTTTCTTGGCATAGATAGTCCCATTGGGCCCATATATTTCGGATTTGGTATGACAGACCGTAATGAGCAATCCCTGCATTTCTCACTAGGGCAATCTTTTTAATTCACAGAACTGTAGAATCAGCCTTTAGAGCAATGTCAGACCTGTTTAATCCGCGGTTTTTAAGAATAAGCTCCCTCACCATTTTCCCTTAACATCTTTAATAAGGCTCGTGTAATAATTGACTTACATCATACTTAAATCCTTGTGAATGCCTTATAGTTTATCAATTAAAATGCATCTCCATATTAATTTAATACATTAATTATATTCATTAAAACACTGCAGTTACTAAGTTTTTTTTATTTTATAGAAAATTTTTTATTGCTATAACATGCATTTTTTATTAACTTAACGAATGGTCGGTTAATTAATTTTACAGATCAAAATCAAGGATATTTAACGAAACAGCCCGCCCAAGGAGAAAGATATGTCGCCAATAGAAGCATGGGGAATGTTTTTTACCAGCAAAGGCAAACCGCTTGAAAAACGCCGCTTTCTCATTGATAATATTTCCGATGAGCATGTGGTGGTAAAAGTTGCCGGATGCGGTCTTTGCCATACGGATCTGGGATTTATATCCGGCGACGTCGCCACCAAACATGACCTGCCTTTGATTCTTGGCCATGAGATTAGCGGCACAGTGGAAGTTGCCGGAAAAAATTATCAAAATCTTCTGGGCAAAAAAGTCATCATTCCGGCGGTTCTGCCTTGCGGGGAATGCGCGCTGTGCGCAGCTGGGCGCGACAATATCTGCCAGCATCAATTAATGCCGGGCAATGACTTTGACGGCGGTTTTGCCAGCCATATCAAAGTCCCTGCCCGCTTCCTGTGTGAGCTGCCTGATGACCTTGGGGATTTCAAACTGCAGGATATGTCTGTCATCGCCGATGCCATCACGACGCCCTATCAATCCATGATCCGCAGCGGTTTAAAGAAGGGTGATCTGGCTATCGTCATTGGCACTGGCGGCGTTGGATTATATATGGCGCAGCATGCCCATAACAGGGGCGCGACCGTCATTGCCCTGGATATTGACGAGACAAAAATAAAAACCGCCAAACAACAGGGCGCTGATTTTGGCCTCTGCACCGCAGGCATGGACAGCCGCGATATTAAAAGCCATATCCGCGCGCTGGTCAAGGAACATAAGCTGCCCAAATATCAATGGAAGATATATGAAACAAGCGGATCAGCAGCGGGGCAGAATGTGGCTTTTTCTTTGTTAAATTTTGCCGGAACTCTGGGCGTCATTGGCTTCACCATGGCCAAGCTGGAATTACGCCTGAGCAATATCATGGCCTTTGACGCTGATATATTTGGCAATTGGGGCTGTAGTCCAAAATATTACCCGGCGGTCGTCGATGGAGTTTTGGACGGCAGCATCAACCTGCTGGATAATATAGTTGAATATCCATTATCCCAATTAAACGATGTTATCACACTGGCCAACGCCCATAAATTGAGCCGCCGCGCCATTATGGTTCCAGATCAGGAATAATGAAAATGACCTATCAAACTCTTGAAATAATTGAAAAATATGACCGTCAGGTTATTGAAATAGCCCTCATTGAGCCGCCGGCGAATATCCTGACCAAAGCCATGATGGCGGAAATCAGAAATTTCCTGAAGGATGACCTGAATAACCCGAACCGGAAAATTATAATTTTTACCGGGGCCGGAAATCATTTCAGTTTTGGGGCAAGCGTTGAAGAACATACCGCCGAAATGGTGGATGACATGCTGCCCGGCTTTCATTTGATGATCGGCGATATTCTGTCCCACCCCGTTCCGACCCTGGCGAAAGTATCCGGCCTGTGTCTTGGCGGCGGTTTTGAGCTGGCCATTGCCTGCGGCATGATATTTGCGGATGAGAAATCAAAATATGCGGTGCCGGAAATCCAGCTTGGGGTCTTCCCGCCGGTTGCGGCGGCCCTGCTTCCTTTTCTCGGCAATGGCGTCATGGCGGTGCATATGCTGCTGTCGGGTGCCAAAGTTACCGCGCGGGAAATGCAGGACGCCGGCCTCATTAACCACATCACCAAGGGCGGCGAATTAGATCAGTTTGTTGATGAATATCTCGAGCAGAATATCCTTCCCCATAGCGCCAGCAGTTTGCGATTTGCCAATAGGGCCGTACGGATGAGCATAAACACCCACTACCGTCAACATATCTGCGACCTTGAACGGTTATATCTGAATGAATTGATGAACAGCCATGATGCCGCCGAAGGCATTAATGCTTTTCTCGCGAAAAAGCCGCCCCTGTGGAAAAATATTTAAACCCCAAAGACCAAATAAGAGCCAAATAAGAGCCAAATAAGAGAAAGAAAAACAGAGATAGAAAGTATTGGTCATGAATATTTTAAAATCTGATATTGAGCTCGGAGAATTCACGCCCAATGTCGGGGTTATGTTTCTCAACAACAGGGATATCTATACATCAGCACCAGCTTTCGCAGAACGCCGTTCTGGTGACTATAAATATTGGTCATGGTCTGAATTAACCCGGGATATAATTTCTCTTTCCGCCCATTTGCTCCGCAGCGGCCTTGACCCCGAAGATGACAAGCTGAGCCGGGTTATATTCATTGCGGGCAATACATACCGCAGACTGGTGACTGAAATGGCTGTCATGAGCTGCGGACTGGTGAGCGTGCCAATTTTCGCCAAATATCCGGCGGGCTTAATGGAAGAGCTGATCAAATTTTCCGAAGGTGCCATGCTGGTCAGTGACGACCCGCAAAAAATAGCATCCTTAAAGGCGGACTGCCTGCCTGAAAGATTGCTTCTGTTATCTCCAAAGACAGAAGGCGGCAATAGCGTCATCAAAGAGCTTACCTTCTTTGATGACGCCGTTGCCCATGAAACAACCCCGCAAACAGTTGATAATATAGAGAAAATTTTCCAGAATGTCGCCCCGTCCCAATTGGCGATGATCATGTATACATCTGGCACCAGCGGCTTTCCCAAGGGTGTCCAGCTTCATCATAATAATATCATGAGCCAGCAAAAGGCATTGGAATTATTATGGCAGCCCGAGCCCAAAATGCGGTTTCTATGCTATCTGCCATGGCACCATAGTTTTGGCGGCCTGTTTGAACGGTTTTTTGCGCTTCATTCTGGCGGTTGCCTTGCCATTGATGACAGCTTTGGCAAGGATATCGACCGATTGCTTGAAAATTTCGCCGAGATCAAACCCCATGTCTATTTCAGTGTTCCTGTGATCTATCAGGCTATTATCGGCAAGATTCTCACATCTGAAAAAGCCGAAAAAGATTTCTTCCATGACGATCTGAAATTTATTTTTACCGCTGCGGCCCCCTTGCCGCTCAGCACCTCTGACGTTTTTCGCAAAAAAAATATCCCTGTCCTCGAGGC
Organism: Emcibacter sp.; assembly: GCA_026982375.1. Taxonomy (GTDB): domain Bacteria; phylum Pseudomonadota; class Alphaproteobacteria; order Sphingomonadales; family Emcibacteraceae; genus Paremcibacter. Next base: position 7,832 of record JALSHF010000009.1, read on the forward strand.
ATGGGGACTGACTGAAACATCGCCCTGCTGCACATTAACCGATTTCAGCATGGACCGGATTCCGGGTATTGTCGGCTTTCCCATTCCGGGCGTTGAGCTTACCCTTGGCGCAGATAACGAGCTTCTTGTGCGCGGCGCAAATGTCATGAGCGGTTATTTCCATAACGAGACGGCCACCCAAAAAGCCCTCACCAAAGACGGCTGGTTCCATACCGGCGACATTGGCGACATTACGCCGGACGGGGTTAAAATAATCTCCCGCAAGGAAAGAATGTTTAAGCTGAGCAACGGCGAGAAATTATTTCCCTCCAATATTGAGGAAAATGTCTGCCGGCGCTGTAAATTTGTTAAATATGCCTATGTTTTTGGCTCCGGGCAGAAAAATCCCTTCATGCTCATATTCCCGAATTCAGAATTGATGGCGGCCAGCCTGCGCAACCAGATGGATGATCCGGTGTGCAAATTCCCCGGCGATTGTCAAAGCCTGTCACACTGCTTGTCCAGCTGCGTGGAAGAGATCAATAACTATCAATTAACCGGTTTTGAGCGTATCGGCAAAGCATTGGTCCTGCAGCGGGAATTAACATTGGAAGAGAATGAATTAACCCCGTCCTTTAAACTTATTCCCCGGCGGATAGAAGAAAAATACAAGCCTTATATCGATGCCATGCAAGCGGAAGATTATGACAATCTTCCGCCAGATGCCTTTGTAATTGAATTGGAGTAGCCTATGAAAACCCATTATGGCATCATTGGATTTGGTCCCGTTGGCCGCGTTTTCGCCGCCCATCTTCTGCAGGCCGGGCACCGGGTCTCTGTTTTATACCGCAACCCGAATGTTGCCATTGCCCTGCGCGGGCACCCCTTGGGTATCGAAGGTGAACTTACGGCCACAGCGCAGGTAACAGATCTTTATTCCGATCTGCAGGATTTTCTTGATACGGGTATGAAAGTAATCCTGATCTGCACGAAAAGCGCGGATTCATTAGCCCTGTTAAAAAAAATCAAAACAATGAACTACCGGGAAGATATCATCTTCTTATCCTGCCAGAATGGTCTGGATACCGAACATCAAATCAGCGACATCTTTGGTCCCGGGCATACCCTTCGCATGTCAGTAAATATGGGCTGCGGGAAATCATCTGAAAATATGGTACGGGTCAGCTTTTCCATGCGGCATTATTTATCTTTAATGCCGGATATTGACGCGGCCCTCATCCATCAAATCGCCGCTGATTTCACCAACAGCGGGCTGGATCTTGAAGTGCGCGCGGATTACCGGACTGAGGTCTTTAAAAAAGCTCTGCTCAATTCGTCCCTTGGCAGCCTGTGCGCCCTCACCCGCAAAACCATGAGCAATGTCATGCGCCGCGCGTATATGCGAAAAATGGTGGCCCAGATTGTTGGCGAAGGCATCCGCATCGCACAGGCCATGAATATCCAGATCACGGATGATTTTCTGGAGGATGCCCTCAGCTATCTTGAGAAAGGCGGTAATCACAAGCCATCCATATTAATTGACATCGAGAATAACAAGGTCACCGAAAATGAATATATGTGCGGAAAATTAAACCATTATGCCGAACAATACGGGGTCGAGGTAACCCTGATCCCGATCATCTATAATCTCATCAAAACCACTGAAAGTCCAAAATGAATAGAATTAAAGCCATAGGCGTGGTTGGCGCCGGAACTATGGGGGCGGCCATTGCCCAGCATTTTCTGATGAAAAACCTGTCCGTAACCCTTTTGGATCAATCGGAAGACAGCATAAAACGCGGCCAGAAAACCATCTCGGACTCTTTGAAAGAGGCCATGAAACGCCGGATCATCAGCGAACAGGAGTTTGATAAAATCATGTCAAACCTGACCTGCACCACCGATCAATCGGCGCTCAAGGGTGCGGATCTGGTGGTCGAGGCCATTTTCGAGGATTTGGCCGTTAAGCAGGCCCTGTTCAGCGCCCTTGAAGCCATCCTGCGCCCTGACTGCATCCTTGCGTCCAATACGTCATCTTTTCTGATCAAAGATATTGCAAAGGGCGCAGCGCACCCTGAACGTATTATCGGGGTTCATTATTTTTATCATGCGGCAAAGAATAAACTGGTGGAAATAATTCCCGGCCCCAAAACCGACGAGGCACTTGTTACCGATCTGGTGAATTTTTATGGTTACTATGGCAAAATCCCCATCATCGTCAAGGACGCCCCGGGCTTTGCCATTAATCGCTTCTTTGTGCCCTGGCTCAATGAGGCGGCCCGCCTGCTCGAAGAAGGCTGCGGCAGCATTAAATTCATTGATGACGTCGCACGGAAAGTTTTTGGCATCGGCATGGGGCCTTTCGCCCTGATGAATGCCACAGGCGTTCCCATCGCCATGCATGCCGCCGATGGTCTGGCCTCAAAGCTTGGGGATTTTTATAAACCGGCCCAAATACTCATCTCACAAGTGGACTCTGGCAAGCTATGGGATGAAACGGACATTACGATCCTTAATAACGGCGCCAATGACGAAGAAAAAGTCACGTCTCGCCTGCTGGCCTCTGCCCTTGGCATTGCCGCCCAAATGGTCAGCGAAGGCGTGGTGGATGCCACATCCAGTGACCTTGGCACCCGCGCGGGACTACGCTGGCCTATGGGGCCATTTGAACTGATGAATAAAATTGGTGTTGATAAAGTCGGCACAATGGTGAAGAATTTATTTTCAGTATGGGACATGCCACTACCTGAATTTGCATTTGACGGAACAGATGCGGTTACCCTCGAATGGGTGCGCGCGGAAACCCGGGGCGACACAGGGTTTATTATCTTTAATCTGCCCGACCGAATGAATGCCCTTGGCGAAATTGTGGTCAGCCAATTAGATGAATGTTTTTCCAGACTCGATCAAGACCCAGCCCTCAAACGCCTATTTATTTTGGGGCAAGGCAAGGCCTTTGTCGCCGGCGCGGACATTAAATTCTTCCTGGATGGCATCGCATCAAATGACTTGGATCGCATACAGACATTCACCGAATTTGGTCAGAGGGTTTTGACTAAAATTCAAAATTCCCAAAAAGACACCTGCGCCTTTGTTGATGGTTTGACATTGGGCGGCGGATTGGAACTGGCCCTCGCCTGTGATTATCGCATTGGGACAAAAAACACCGTCATGGCCTTTCCGGAAACCGGCATTGGCATATATCCCGGCCTTGGCGGCACCCAGCGTACAAGCCGGCTGATCGGCAAAGGCATGGCAAAATTTCTGATAGCCACAGGGCAGTTTCTAGATACTGAAAAAGCCAGCCAATATGGCTTGCTTGATCAGGTCATTGATCCCCTTTATGATTTTCATGATTTGGCCGATATCTCCCTTGATAAAAAACAGGCCGGTAAAATTGACCAAAGCGAGATTGAGGCTCTCTTTGCCGATTTTGACGGCAGCTTCACCGCCGATCACCCTTTTTCTAAAGTCTTGTCTCGCAAGGCCCCCATCGCCCTTGCCACCGCCATGAAGCTTATAGATGACGGCGCAGAAATGAGCCTTGAGGATGGCCTCAAACTCGAACTTGGCGGACTGAAAGAAATCTTCTCCACCCGCGATGCCGCCCATGGCCTGAGCAGTGTGATCGAAGGTTTCAAACCAGAATTTACGGGGGAATAGACCATGTCAAACCGCCTTCAGAATAAAGTTGCCATCATCACCGGAGCCGGGCAAGGCATCGGCGCGGCCATCAGCAGGCGGCTCGCCCGGGAGGGGGCAAACATTGTCCTCGTGGATATTAATGCGGATTGCGTCAAAAGCCTTGCCCATGAACTTGGCACTGAATCATTGGCAATCGCAGCGGATATCTCCAAAAAAGACCATGTTCTAGCTATGGTAGAACAAGCCAGAGAGGCTTTTGGCAGCATAGATATTCTGGTCAATAACGCGGGGATTATTCGCGATGGTTTTCTGAGCCGCCTCAGTGAAGATGACTGGGACAAGGTCATGGATGTGAATTTGAAAGGGCCGTTCCTATGCTGTCAGGCAGTCTTTGATATCATGAAGGCCCAAAATAGCGGCAAGATCGTCAATATTGTTTCCCGCTCGTGGCTTGGTAATATCGGACAGGCCAATTATTCCGCCAGCAAAGGGGGGCTGGTCAGCCTGACCCGTACTTTGGCTCTGGAGCTGGCCAGATTCCAGATTAATGTCAATGCGGTTGCTCCCGGCCTGATCGAAACACCCATGACAAAAAACATGCCTGAAGAGGCCCTTGCCCGGCTGCTGCGCATGCAGCCGACGGGAAAAATGGGTTCGGTTGATGATATTGCCGCCGCCGTTGCTTTTCTGTCCTCTGGTGACAGTGCCTTTATCAACGGGCAGATTTTACATGTGGACGGCGGGAAAAGCTGTGGACTTTTATCTTTGTAAAGAATGAGAATGGTGATGAAGCTACTGAATTTAACCATCAATGGACGGGATATTACCAAGGCGGTTTCGCCCGGCATGACATTGCTGGATTTCCTGCGGGACGAGCTGAATTTAACCGGCACAAAGAACGGTTGCGATAAAGGCGCCTGCGGCTGTTGCAGCGTTATGATTGACGGCAAACCCATGCTGTCCTGCCTTATGCCGGCCCTGGAAGCCGAAGGGGCCGTCATCACCACCATCGAAGGCATCGCAAAGGGTAACAACCTTCATCCCGTGCAAGAAGCGATGATAGAAATGGGCGCAATCCAATGCGGTTTCTGCACGCCTGCCATGGTGATTAACGGCGTTCATATGCTGGCGGAAAACAACAATCCCGGCAATGATGAGGTCAAGGAATGCATATCCGCCACCGTCTGCCGCTGCACGGGCTATAACAGCATCGAAAAAGCCATGCATCTTGCCGCTTCAAAAATGAGAGAGGCGGCCCGTGATGGATCATAAAATGACAGATGGAACCAACGGTTATCCGGGTAAAGGCTACAAAGTCATTGGCAAACCGGTTCCGCTCATTGATTCCCGCGCAAAAGTAATGGGACAGGCACTTTATACCGATGATATTCGCCTGCATAATCCCCTGATCATAAAAATTCTGCGCTCGCCCTGCGCCAGTGCGAATATTCTGTCTGTGGACAGCTCGGCGGCATTGGCCCTAAGCGGCGTTAAGGGCGTTTTAACGGGCGCTGATTTCAAGAATAGCTTTGGGGTATTAAGCATCAGCAAGGACGAACCCGCCATTGCCCGTGACAGGGTGCGTTATATGGGCGAGCCTGTGGCGGCCGTGGCGGCTGAAACTTCTGAAATCGCCGCACGCGCCCTGCGGCTGATCAAGGTTGACTATGAAATAACCGACGGCGTCTTTAACAGTAAAGAGGCCTTGAAACCCACAGACCAGCCCCTGCACCCCGAATTAAACAAGAAAAACAACCTGCATAAAGAAATATTGCAGGAGTTTGGCGATCTGGATCAAGGCTTTGCAGATGCCGATGTGGTGGTTAAAAAACGCTTTCGTTTTGCCTCGATCAATCATGGCTTTACCGAACCCCATGCCACGCAGGTTAGCATAGATAACAACGGCAATATTACGGTATATTCCGCAACGCAGGTGCCCCATTATCTGCATATGGCCATGGCCGAAGTCCTGGAGATACCAGAGCATAATATCCGTGTGATAAAGCCCCATCTGGGCGGCGGGTTTGGCGGCAAGAGTGATCCCTTCCCCCATGAAATGATCGCCGCGAAATTCGCCCTTGATTCCGGGCGCAATGTAAAGATTAAATTCGATCGCGAAGAAGTCTTCTTCAGCCACCACGGACGACATCAAACCGACCTGACCATGACGCTGGGCTATAGCCGCGAAAAAGGCATCACGGCCATTGACCTTGATACCCTGATCGATGGCGGCGCCTATGGCAGCTTTGGTATTGTCACCACTTATTACAACGGCGTACTGTTGCAGGGGCCGTATAAACTGCCCAATTTCCGCTTTCATGTGCAGCGTTTATATACCAACAAGCCCATGTGCGGTGCCATGCGCGGCCACGGCGGCGTTAATCCGCGCTTTGCCAGTGAAGTCTTGCTGGATATGGCCTGCGCAGAACTCGGCCTTGATCCGGCAGAGAGCCGCCTTAACATGATTCATAAGGAAAATACCCTCACCACCAATGAATTCCGTGTCACATCTGTTGGTTTGCATAATGGATTAACAGAATCCATTAAACGCACCAGATGGAAAGAAAAACATGGCAAACTGCCGTTTGGCAAGGGCATTGGTGTGGCGTGTGGTTTTTTTATATCCGGCAGCGCCTTGCCCATTCACTGGAACAAGCTTCCCGCCTCTACCGTGCGTATGACCATAGATTATGACGGCGGCGTGACGGTCTATTCCGGCGCGGCAGACATTGGACAAGGCAGCGATACCATGCTGGCCCAGATGGCCGCCGAAGTCCTGGGGCAGCCTTTGGAAAATATCAAGATCATCAGCGCCGATACCAGAACCACCCCGGTCGATCTTGGCAGTTACAGTTCCCGCGTGACCTTCATGGCGGGCAATGCCAGCCGCAATGCGGCCATTCGAATGCGGCGCATTCTCATTGAGGCGGCCTGTGAATTGCTCGAAATGATTCCACCAAAATATGACAGGCCGGACGCCCCCGATAATTTTTTCCGTCAGGGCGGGCGCAAGCCCGATTTTGAGCAAGGGTTTCTCGGGCCAAACCCGGATTATACCGATGGTTTTATCATTGAGGACGGCCTGATCCGGTCAAAGCAGCATAACGCCAGCGTGACCTATCTTGACGCCGTGGCAAAGGCCCTTGAATTTGGCGGCATTCTGCAAACCAGCGGCACATACCGCGCGCCGAAACTGGGCGGCAAGTTTAAAGGGGCCGGCGCGGGTCTCAGCCCAAGCTACAGCTTTACCGCCTTCATTGTCGAAGTAACTGTGGATCCTGAAACCGGCTTTATCAAAGTGGATAAAGCGACCTGCGCCCATGATTGTGGTTTTCCCTTAAACCCGCTTACGGTCAGGGGCCAGATCGAAGGCTGCATTCATATGGGGCTGGGTCAGGCCCTGATGGAGGAAATGGTCTATGATAATGGCGCGACGCAAAATCCCTCATTTCTGGACTATAAAATCCCCTCCGCGTTTGAACAGCCCGAGGTGGATATTGTCCCCGCCTATAGTGATGACAGTGAGGGGCCGTTCGGGGCAAAAGAGGCCGGTGAAGGCATTCTGGCCCCCGTCATTCCGGCCATTGCCAATGCGGTTTATGATGCGGTTGGTATCCGCCTTACCCAATTGCCCATGCGCCCTGACCGCGTGCTGGCCGCCCTTGCCAAAGCAAAAGATAAAGAGGCCGCAAAATGACCGCTCTTGATAAAGAATTTGATTTTGCCCGGCCCAAAACCATTGAGCAGCTCTGTAATCTGGTTCGGGAATGCCAGCATGAGGATCGCCATTTTATTTTTTCTGCGGGCGCGACTGACATTATGCCCCATCTGAAATCTGAAATATTATCGCCAGATATTGTGATCAGCCTGACAGCTCTGCACGCATTAAATACTATAGAAAAGCGCGGTAATCATATTATTATCGGGACCCTGACATCGCTCAGTGACCTCAGCAAAAATAATCATATTCAGCAACATCTGCCCGCATTGGGCGGGGCCGCCCATAAAGTGGCCAGCCCGCAAATTCGCAACCGGGCCACCATCGGCGGCAATATCATGGTCGAGAATCGCTGCATTTATATCAATCAGAGCCGCCTTAACCGGCAAAGCCACAGCCCTTGCTTCAAAGCCGATGGTAATATCTGTCATCTTGTCAAGAGCATAAAGCGCGGCGATGATATTCTGTGTCAGGCCCGTTTTGTATCAGATACCGCGCCCCTATTATTATTACAGGGCTCAACCCTTGATATCATCGGCCCGGCGGGGCCACGAGAGATCAAACTGGCAGATCTTTACTTAAATGACGGCATGGAAAGTAAAAGCCTTATGCGCGGCGAAATTATCACCCATATTAAAGTGAAAATTCCTGAAAATTCTGCCAGTCATTATGAAAAACTGACCATCCGAAATGCCTTGGATTTTCCCGCATTGGGCGTTGCTGTGCTGCGGCGCGGCAATGGGGACATTTCGGTGGCCCTGACCGGCCTGAACACACGGCCCGGCGTTTTTCATGCAACGCGCGAAAATTATGAAACATTTGATGACATGATTGTGGATATTTGCCAAAAAGCAAGTGACTTCACAGTGACCTATCAGCAGGATTTTTTCCCGCGCGGTTACCGGAAAAATATGATCCCTGTGTTTATTCGGCGCGGCATCAACAAAATACTGGAAGGCGCAAAATCATGAGCAATGTGATGAAAGAATATTTTCTGGATCTGGACAGAGCCGCAAAAGACCCCGCGCGCAAAGTGGCCTGGTGCACATCTGTCGGCCCCGCCGAAATACTTCGGGCCATGGGGTTTGAGGTATTTTTTCCCGAGAATCACGGGGCCATGCTGGGCGCAACACGGGTCTGTATGGAGACAATCCCCGTGGCCAATGCCCATGGCTATTCACCGGAAATATGCAGCTATCTGACCTCTGATATCGGGGCCTATATAAAGGGGATCACGCCGCTGACCAAAGCCTTTGGCATCGAAGAAATTCCCCGCCCCGATGTGCTGGTCTATAATACCAACCAATGCAAAGATGTGATGCATTGGTTCGAATATTATGCCTCAGAATTTAGCGCGCCCATCTTTGGTATTCACCCGCCCACTAACCTGCCAGAGATAAAGCCGGAATATATTGATGATGTGGCCCGGCAGTTTGAAGCGTTAATTCATTTCCTGGAACCCGTCATTGGTCATCCAATGAATAGAGAAAGTTTAAAGACCACCGTTGCCCTGTCTCTGGAGGCGACAAATCTTTGGTCTGAGGTTTTAAATCTGGCGCAGGCCGTGCCCAGCCCGATGACTTTTTTCGACAGCACAATTTATATGGGCCCGATCGTGGTCTTGCGCGGCACCGAAATCGCTGTGAAATATTACAAGGACTTGCTCGGCGAACTAAAAGAAAAAATACAGGAGAATCATGCCGCCGTACCAGAGGAGAATAAACGCATCTATTGGGACGGCATGCCCGTTTGGGGGCGGCTGCGGGATCAATCCAATATCTTCAAGGAAAACAAGGCCTGCGTCGTTGCCTCAACCTATTGCAACAGCTGGATATTTTCTGATTTTGATCCAGAAGACCCTCTGCCCAGCATGGCCAGGGCCTATATCAAGATTTTCATCAACCGCAATGATCAATATAAAGAGGATTATATTGAAAGGATGGTCAGGGATTTCAAGATTGACGGTGTTATTTTCATGGCCGCCCGAACCTGCCCCAACAACAGCAATTCCTCTTACAATCTGCCGCGAAAACTAAAGGATAAAGGCATTCCCACCATCATCATTGACGGCGATTTATGTGATCTGCGCTGTTATTCAGATGAACAATCAACCACCCTGATCGAAGCTTTTCTGGAGACCATATAATGGACGGAACTGAGGAAATTTATTGGGGAGTGGATTGCGGCAGTTCGGAAATCAAGGTTGTCGCCTTGGACGGACAAGGTAATATCCTGCTTAAACGCAAAAAAAAGACCCTCTTTCCCTTGCAGGATCATGTGCGCCAGGCGCTCACCGGAGAGGATCTCACACCCTTCTCATCCGATGTCAGCGGGGACATTAAAGCTGGCCATAAAATAATCGCCACCGGCTATGGCCGCAAATATATCAGTTTCGCTCATGACGCCCTGACCGAAATCAAAGCTCATTTCATCGGCGTTCAAAAACAATGTGACCTGAAAGATGCCTATAGCATCATTGATATTGGCGGGCAGGATTCCAAAGTCATTGCCGCCCGCAACAATAAAGTCGATCAATTTGTCATCAACCGCAAATGCGCGGCGGGCACCGGCGCTTATATCGAGGAGCTGGGTCATCGGCTCGAAGTTCCGCTAAAGGATATGACAGAGCTGGCGCGAAACAATGACAAGGCGTTATCTCTTAACAGCTTTTGCACGGTATTTTCCGGTCAGGAAGTCATCAAAACATTGATGAATGGCGAGCGGATCGAAAATATCATTTATGCGCTTTATAGTTCCGTCGTCAAAAGAGTGATGGAAATGACCGCCATTACCACGGATATAGTTGTTTTTTCCGGCGGCGTTCTTGAATTTCATCCGGAACTGGTCAATATGTTCGCCAGAAAACTAGAAGAGAATAATGCCAATATAACCTGCATCCTCTCCCCCAATGCCCAATATTGCGGCGCGATTGGCGCGGCAGAATATGGGTTTAAGTCATCAGAATAAATTCAAGATTCTTGTTCTTTGTTAATTTATCTGTAAAACTTGTCCCTTAAGTATAAGGACAGGAAGATAAAAACGGAATATTCATGAAAATATTGGTCACAGGCGGTTCAGGATATATTGGCAGTCATACCGTGCTTGAGCTTTTACAGGCTGGGCATGATGTGACCGTCATTGATAACCTATCCAATTCCTGCACCGAACCCCTGCACCGGGTGAAGAATATTACCGGCAAAAACAATCTGGCCTTCCATGAAATGGACATTCTGGATCGCGGGGGACTGGAAAATATATTTTCCGCCGAAAAATTTGATGCCGTCATTCATTTCGCCGGATTAAAGGCCGTGGGCGAGTCTGTTGCGCAACCCCTGACCTATTATCAGAATAATGTGGTCGGCAGTGTGACGCTTTTTCAGGTGATGGGCAAATATGACGTACGCAATCTGGTTTTTAGTTCATCCGCCACAGTTTACGGCGACCCCGCAAGCCTGCCCATCCGCGAAGATTTTCCCACGGGCGGCACCACAAATCCTTACGGCACATCCAAACTCATGATCGAAAATATTCTGGCCGATATGGCCCTTGCGGACCCAAGGTGGAATATTGCGCGGCTGCGTTATTTTAACCCTGCCGGAGCCCATGACAGCGGTTTGATCGGCGAAGACCCGAATGATATTCCCAATAATCTGATGCCGTTCATTTCTCAGGTGGCCATTGGCAAGCTAAAAGAATTATCAATTTATGGCGATGACTATCCCACGAAGGACGGCACAGGCGTGCGGGATTATATCCATGTGGTTGATCTGGCCCTTGGTCATTTAAAGGCCCTGGAGAAGCTTGTCACCAATCCGGGGCTGGTGACCTATAACCTTGGGACTGGCGTGGGTTATAGTGTTCTTGAAATGATCAAGGCATTTGAAGAAGTCAATGATATTAAAATACCAATAAAAATCGCGCCGCGCCGCGCCGGCGATATCGCCGCCTGTTTCGCAGACCCCGCCCTTGCCAAACAAGAGCTTAACTGGACAGCCAGCCGGAATTTGCGCGATATGGTGCGTCATGCATGGAACTGGCAATCCCAAAATCCGGATGGCTATAAAGCCAAATAGGTCTGCTAGAGCACCCTGCGTTTATATACGGCCATTTGATGGAGTCAAAACAAGTCATCAGCCAGGCGCGTTGCGCCGGGAGATGTGGGTCATCTGTCAAGCAACGCAACGACGCTGATGACTTGTTCTGGCCCACCGAAGGCCGGGTTCTTTTGTCTTATGGCTACGTTGAGCTTTTTATCCGATGCCTCGCATCGCATTGCAAAGCTCGCCTTGCCATAAAACAAAATCATCCCGGTCAAATGGCCGTATATAAACGCAGGGTGCTCTAGACAACCGCCGTGGCTTCTATCTCAAGCTTTGCGCCATGCTCGATCAATCCGGCAACCTGAATCAATGACATCACCGGATAAACATGGCCCATGACGTCCCGGTAAACCGCGCCAATTTCTTTTTGCTTATCAAGATATTCCTGTTTATGGGTGACAAACCATGTCATGCGCACGATATGTTCCGGCCCCGCATTGCCTTCTTTCAATATGGCGAGAATATTTTTCAAGGCCTGTCTGATTTGATCTTCAATTGCATCCGACTCAAATTCTTCATTTTCGTTCCAGCCCACTTGTCCGGCAACAAAAATCATTTCACCTTTGATTTTAATGCCATTTGAATAGCCTTTCGGACGCGGCCAGTTTGGTGGTTGTAAAATTTCCATATTTCTATTCTCTCCATAATACAGGGGCCCCAAAGCACACTATACTCTGTGCTCAGACCTCAAATTGTTTTTGAATTTCCGCAATATCACCCTTTTCCGCGCCGCATGAAAAACCATATGGCTTACGATGTCCGCGATATAAAACGCCGGTATTAAAGCCATCATCAGACATCAGCCTGCGCGCGGCCCGTGCGGGATCATCTGTCTCGTCAACCACCGCCTTGTGAACCCGCTTTTTCCAGGCCTTCTGATCTGGCCGAAAAGTAACGCAGGGGCTTAATATCTGTATGAAGGAAAAACCGGGATGCTCTATGGCATCTGCGATAATGCTGGCCGTTCCCCTGACATCGCCGGAAAAAGTCCGCGCGATAAAATTGGCCCCGGACGCCAGGGCAATCACCAGCGGATGAAAGGGCGACAATCCCGTCCCCCCGGGCGATAAGGCACTATCCCAGCTTGGGTCTGTGGTTGGCGATGGCTGGCCTTTGGTCATGCCGTAAACTTCATTATCCATGACGATATAAGTCATATTGGCATTGCGCCGGCAGGCATGCAGGAAATGATTGCCGCCAATGGAAAAGCCGTCACCATCACCGCCCGCCGCGATCACCGTAAGGTCGGGCCGCGCCACTTTAACGCCGGTGGCCACCGCTAGGCCCCGCCCGTGAATGGTATGAAAACCATAAGTATTGGTATAGGCAGGTATGCGCGAAGAACAGCCAATCCCCGATATTACAGCAACATTTTCCGGGGCCAGTTTCAATTTGGCCAAAGCCTGCGTGACCGATAACAACACATGATAATCCCCGCAGCCTGAACACCATACCGGTTTCAAGTCGGATTTATAATCACTGGCTTTAAGCTTTGGGGGCGCACATTCATTCATTGAACTCTCCAATTTTTAATCATATCCACAATTTCTCCGGGTCTGATGATCAAAGGCCCCGCCCGGCGAAATGACCTGACCTCACCCGGCATGTCATAATTTGCCCTGAGAAGTTTCAGAAATTGGCCGGAATGGCTTTGTTCAACAACCAATATTCGTTTCGCGCCATCAAGCGCCGCATCAAATTGTGCCGGTACCGCAGGAGAAAGCAGACGCATCGCGACAAGCCTAACATTGATGCCCTGATCTTTCAGGCGCTCTATCCCCTCCCGAACCGCATTTGTGGTTGATCCCCAGGTGAGAATAACAAATGCGCTATCCTTTTCACCTTCCACATCAGCCCAATGATCACCGTAATTAAATTCTGCGATTTTACGGTCACGTTTATCCATCTGATCCCTGTGGTCCTCCATCAGGGTAGAGGGCAGCCCCTTTGGATTATGTTCCAACCCATCGGCGGTATATTGCCCGCGCGGGGTTCCCGGCAGGGTCATGGGCGAAACGCCGCTCGCGGTCACCGCATAACGCCTGAAATCCTCTGTCGGTTCTGTTTCCACAAGACGCTGGGCCATGAAGGCAATATTTGCCGGGGGATCAATCACCGCGCTGGCCTGCCCCATGAACTGATCGGACAGCATAATGACCGCCGTCTGCATGGCCTCGGCCAGATGTACGCTCCATTGAGTCGTGAAAATACAATCTTCAACCGACGTTGCCGCCGCGACAATATGGGGCGCATCCCCGTGAAGGCCATAAACCGCAATATTCAAATCCGTCTGTTCTGATTTAGTCGGGATACCCGTCGATGGGCCGCCGCGCATGACATTAACCACGACAACCGGCGTTTCCGATGCCACCGCAAGGCCGATGCCTTCCATCATCAAGGACAGGCCCGGGCCTGACGTTGCCGTCAAAGATGGCTTGCCGCCAAATGAGGCACCAATGATCATATTGATGGAAGCCAGTTCATCTTCCGCTTGCACCAATGTGCCGCCCATTTTTGGCAGATTGGGCGACATCCATTCCAGGACTTCTGTCGCAGGCGTTATGGGATAGGCCGCAACAAACCTGATCCCGCCGCGCAAGGCCCCAAAGCCTGCGGCCTGATTTCCGCTGATCAACCAGCGTGCCGCGTTATCACTTTCTATAAAAGACACTTTAACAGGGGAGGTAACATCTTTTGCCGCCAGATACCCTGCCTGAACCGCTTGCCAACTTGTCGCCGCTGCGGCCTCGCCCTTCTTCGCAAGTTTCTTGGTGATAATTTTATGGATGGGTTTTTCCGAAAGGCCAATTAACGCCGCGACAAACCCAAGAATCACCATATTGGGCCTGCCATCCTCAATGGTATCGGCGAGTGCCGCAATGGGCAATTCAACAACGCGTGCGCCCGAAGCCAGAAGTATTTCCGGAATATCACCTGCCGCAGGGTCTGTGATAATCAAGCTGTCCCGGCCAAGGGGAACTTCGGCGGCAAAACGCTCTGCCCCCTTCCAATCCACCGCCACAATGATATCAAATATATCATCTACGCAATGAACGGGCTTATTGCCCAGCCTGAGCAAAGCCGCCGCCTCACCGCCTCTGATCTGCGGCCCGACAGTGCGGGTCATCAGACCATAAAGACCGGCTTTTGTCGCGGCCTCAAGCAGCATGGAACCAGATGTCATGACCCCTGCACCACCGCTGCCAACCATAGCCAAAGAAACAAATCTATTTTTAGAATTGGGCGGCATCATTAATTCCTTCTTTTTTCAACTTCCACAGTTTTTTACCAATCAAATACCCACTGCCAAGAAATGAGATATTTATTCTTTTTGGATTACGCAGAGGCGCCGCTAGGGCTGCGCTCTTGTTTTTGGATTACGCTCAAGCGCCGCTAAAGGCTGCGCTCCCCCTTGGTCGCTAAGTCGTCGCGTATGCTCCTTCTGTTTTTTTGGATTACGCTCAAGCGCCGCTAAAGGCTGCGCTCCCCCTTGGTCGCTAAGTCGCGAGGGCTCCTGTTTTTTTGGATTACGCTCAGGCGCCGCTAAAGGCTGCGCTCCCGCTTGGTCGCTAAGTCGTCGCGTATGCTCCTTCTGTTTTTTTGGATTACGCTCAGGCGCCGCTAGGGGCTGCGCTCCCGCTTGGTCGCTAAGTCGCGAGGGCTCCTGTTTCTTTAGATTACGCCCAGGTGCCGCTGGGGGCTGCGTAAGCTCCTTCTGTTTCTCCTTCATTTTCTCTTCCCGGGGCGGGCCATCAAAAAACTATTGTTACTATTCTTGATTTCAGGCCTTGACCTTTAATTCGGTATTGTGGTACTTAATTACTACTTTAATGAGTCTTTGCCGCTTCGTCAACTCCTGAAAATAGATAATTTCAGTTATTCAACGAAAAAAGCGCAAAGAATAAATAGCGGTTATGAAATAGGAAAACCCTGGCTCATAACGATTTAATAAATCCAAAGGAGCTTAAGCTAATGCCATCTGCCGGTCTGGAAAATCATAATTTAGTAAGTGAAATTGACACCTCGGGCGTTATCCTTGAGAAACGCCCAGCCAAAACACCTGATGGGAATATTGTAGAAGGCCTTTATAATTACTGGATCACGCTGAATAATCCGGCCCAATATAATTCCTATACAACAGACATGGTCAAAGCCCTTATTTTAGCCTTCCGGGAAGCAAGCAACGCCCGTGATGTGGTGGCCGTGGTTTTCACCGGAGCCGGCGACAAAGCATTCTGCACGGGCGGAAACACCAAGGAATATGCGGAATATTACGCTGGAAACCCTCAGGAATACCGGCAATATATGCGTCTGTTCAATGATATGGTTTCCGCAATTTTAGGCTGTGACAAACCGGTTATTTGCCGGGTGAATGGCATGCGTATCGGCGGCGGCCAGGAAATCGGCATGGCGTGCGATTTTTCAATCACCCATGACCTTGCCAAATTTGGGCAAGCGGGCCCCAAACATGGTTCGGCCCCCATTGGCGGCGCAACGGACTTTCTGCCTGTCATGGTCGGCTGCGAGCAGGCCATGGTATCCGGAACCCTGTGTGAGCCCTGGTCAGCCCATAAGGCCTACCGTATGGGTATCGTGTGCGATATTGTCCCTGCCCTGAAAATAGAGGGTGAGTTCATTGCCAACCCGCTTGTGATTACCGATCAATATCTGGATCAATATGGCAAAATCATTATGGGCGAATCCAAAAGCGGGGAGGCTTTGGCCCGCGGCAAAGAAACGCTGAAGGCCGGCGATATTGATCTGTCACTACTGGATCAAAAGATTGATGACATATGCTCTAAATTCATCACCACCTTCCCAGATTGCATGACCAAAACATTGGAAGAATTGCGCAAGCCCAAAATTAATGTCTGGAATGCCAATAAAGAAAATTCACGGGCATGGCTTGCCCTGAACATGATGACAGAAGCCCGCGCGGGTTTCCGGGCCTTTAATGAACCTGTTGGCCGCGAGCGCGAGATCGATTTTATCGCTCTGAGGCAAGCATTGGCGGCGGGGCAGCCCTGGACACCCGAATTTACTGAAAGCCTGATGCCTGCCAACCGAAAGAAATAAGGGCGAAAAAAGTAACGACGAAAAAAGTAAGGAGATTTGAGACATGGCTACGAGAGAAGAAATCACCAACCGCTGTCAGGCTCTTTATGATGATCTGGATTTTACAGCGGCCCGCACGTGGAAAGAAGCGAAGCCGGGACGGCATGTCATTGGCTATTTGCCCATGTATGTCCCGCGCGAAATCATCCATGCGGCCGGCATGATGCCCCTTGGCATATTGGGGGGCGGCGATCAGCTGGAAGTCATTCAGGGGGATGCTTATTATCAAAGCTATATCTGCCGCATCCCCCGCTCTACCATCGAACTTCTGCTTACGAACCGGCTTGATTTTGTCGATGGCATGCTGTTCCCGAGTATTTGTGATGTGATCCGTAATCTATCGGGCATGTGGAAATTATTGCGCCCGGATGTTTATGCCCATTATTTCGATGTGCCTCAAAATTATATGAAAGATGTGGGCGGTGAATTTTACATTCATGAACTGAACGTCTTAAAAGAGGATTTGGAAAAAATCAGCGGCAATAAAGTGACCAATGACGCCTTAAAAAATTCCATTGAACTCTATAATGAAAATCGCAGGTTAACCCGCGAGCTTTATAAATTCAGAGCAGACAAGCCCTGGCTTGCCCCGTCCTCAGAAGTTTACCTGATCAATCGGGCGGGTATGGTGATCCCTGTTGAAGATCATAATATCCTCATCAAAGACTATATTGAGGCCGCAAGACAGGAAGACCGGCCAAAGCGGGATAACAGCCGTGTTGTTATTTCCGGCTCTTTCTGTGAACAGCCCCCTATTAACCTGATCAAATCCATTGAAATGTCAGGCTGCTATGTGGTGGATGATGACTATATGCTGGTCAATCGCTGGTTTACCAAGCCCGTACCCACGGACGGCGACCCCATACAGGCGTTGTCTTATACCTTCCTCGAAGCATCGGTAAAAATGCCGTCCTGTTTTGAGCCAAACGAAGATATCAAAGGGCAGTTTCTGGTCGATCTTGTTCGGGAAAATAATGCAGAAGGCGTCATCTTTGCCGCCGCCAGCTTCTGCGATCCGGCGCTTTTGGAACGACCCATCCTGCAAGACGTCTTAAATCAGGTCGACATCCCCCATGTCAGCTTCAAATATGCTGAAAATACCGGACAGATGCAGCCAATTCGCGAACAGGCAGGAACATTTGCCGATTCGATCAAGCTATGGAGTTAAAAAAATGAACGCCCCCCAAAGAAAGCCATCCACCGACGTACAAAAAGATGCCTCTATGGCCAAACAAAAGGCCATGATCGACGGTAATTTTGACCGGCTTGGCAATGTGAAAAATACTGGCGAGAAAGTCTCTTATACTTTTGTGCCCGGAAATCTGAATGAACTGATCATGTGTTTCGACATGGTGGGTAATTATCCCGAGATCAACGCCATTCAAAACGGTCTGCGCAAGAAATCAGGCGGCATGATTATGGAGGCCGAGAAATGGGGCCATTCAGAAGATGTCTGCACCTATGTCAAAGCCGATATCGGCATGATGCGCAAAGGCAATATTGGCCCCACTGGCCAGCCTATTCCGGAACCGGATATCTTAATGCTCAGCTATACCGGCTGCTATACCTTCCTGAAATGGTTTGAGCTTCTGCGCCATGACTATAAATGCGAAACCGCCATGCTGCATGTGCCCTATACCGGCGACGGGGTTATTACCAAGGCCATGACCGACTATGTGGTCAAGCAGTTAAAAGAAGAAGTCATCCCCAAATATGAAAAAGTCAGCGGCGTAAAATTTGATATTGATCGCCTAAGGGAAAATCTGGCCCATTCCGCCAAGGCAGAAGATGATTTTGTCTGGGTTCTGGAATCCGCCAAGAACAAACCCTCCCCCATTGATGCCTATTTTGGCGGCATCTACTATATCGGGCCAATTTTTACGGCCTTCAGGGGAACAGATCTTGCGGTGGATTATTACAAAACCCTGCGGGAGGAGATCGAAGAACGGATTCGCAAAGGCCAGGGACCGATCACGCCTGAAGGTGAAATGAAGAATGAGAAATACCGCATCGTCACCGAAGGGCCGCCCAATTACACCAGTATGCGCGAATTCTGGAAAATGTTCTATGACGAAGGCGCGGTTGTCGTGGCCAGCACCTATACCAAGGTGGGCGGCACCTATGATTTTGGTTTCCGTCATGACCCCTCCCGTCCTTTGGAGAGCCTGGCTGAATATTGCATGCATTGTTACACCAATCGTAACCTGCCTGAGCGCACGCGGATGCTCGAAACTTACATCAATGATTATGAGGCAGACGGCCTTTTGATCAATTCCATCAAAAGCTGCAACAGCTTTGCCGCCGGAGAATTAATGATGATGCGCGAAGTGGAAAAACGCACCGGCAAGCCCGCCGCCTTTGTTGAAACCGATCTGGTTGATCCGCGCTATTTCTCGGCGGCCAATGTCAAGAACAGGCTGGAAAGCTATTTCCAGATGATTGATCAAAAACGTCGCGCAGGCGCGTAAAAAGACGCGTAGAGATGGCACGCAAGAAAAGGATAATAATATGAAATGTTTTATTGGAATTGATCTTGGCTCGACAACGACCAAGGCGGTTGTCATGAATGAGAATCAAGAGATCATTGGACGGGGCATTACCAATTCCCGCTCCAATTATGACACGGCCAGCGCCGTGTCCAAGCAGGAAGCGATGATTGACACCCGTTTTACCTTGCTGCGTAATAATCTGGATGACAACGAGAAATTGCGCGATAATCAGGATGTCTTTTTACATGATCTGGAACGCAATTTCCGCCGTGAGCAATTTGTTGAACAATTAGATGACCTGCAGAATACTTGCCTGAGCAATGCAGAAGGCGAGCGATTTGATGACGTGCGCTCTGTCCTCACTCAGGTATTATCAGATGTCTTTGACAAATTGCGTCACGAATCACTTGCGCTTTATGCCAAGGGGGCGACACGCAAATCTGACTTTTTTCGTGATATTGCCGGCGGGCGTTTTCTGAGCCTTTCAGAGGAAATCTCCAAAGAAGCCGGAATCAACTATGATTTTGCCCTGAATGTCTATGACAAATCCATCATACAAGTGGAAAACAGACCGCCCGCAGGGAATCTCGAAGGAAAATTTCTGAATGGCTTGAAAAACCTGACCAGAGAATCTCCGGAACTGGGCATTCGTTTCGAAGATGTGCAGGATCCTGTTAAAAAGGCGCTGGCTGTAGAACTGGAAGAAACATTTGTCGTCGGCACCGGTTATGGCCGTGTGCGCCTGCCCTTCCCGAAAGAACATATCCGTTCAGAAATTCTCTGTCATGGCCTCGGCGCTCATATGATGTATGCGGGCACCCGAACCGTGCTTGATATTGGCGGTCAGGACACCAAGGCCATTCAGGTTGACCCCAACGGCGTTGTCGATAATTTTCAGATGAATGACCGCTGCGCGGCGGGCTGTGGGCGCTACCTTGGTTATATTGCGGATGAGATGAATATGGGCCTGCATGAGCTTGGGCCCATTGCCATGAAATCAACCAAGGCGGTCAAGATCAACTCCACCTGCACAGTTTTTGCCGGCGCGGAATTGCGGGACAGGCTTGCTCTTGGCGAAAAGCGCGAAGATATTCTGGCCGGACTGCATCGGTCAATCATCCTGCGGGCCATGTCAATCATTGCCAGATCCGGCGGCATCAGTGATCAGTTCACCTTCACAGGCGGCGTGGCCAAAAACGAAGCCGCCGTTAAAGCCTTGAGGGAACTGGTCAAGGAAAACTATGGCGACGTAACCATCAATATTGACCCCGAATCAATTTATACCGGTGCGCTCGGGGGGGCTGAATTCGCCCGCCGCGCCGTAATGGAGGCTTAAAATGGCATTAACAGTAGGCATTGATGTAGGCACAGGCGCGGTTAAGACAGCCCTGTTTGAAATCAACGGCGATAAGATCACCTGGATTGACCGGCAAACAGACCGGATCAGAAATCGGCAGCCTTTTACCCTCGCGGAAAATGCCTTTGATTATCTTTTGGAGAAAAATGGCTATACCCGCGATGATATGGATTATATAGCAACAACCGGCGATGCGGAAAGCATCCCCTATTCAACCGGGCATTTCTATTCCATGACCACCCATGCCCGGGGGGCACTTTATCTTAATCCGGATGCCCGTTCCCTCCTGGATATAGGGGCCTTGAATGGCAAGGCCATCAGCATGAATGACAAGGGTAAAGTTCTGAAATATAAAATGACCAGCCAATGCGCGTCCGGCTCCGGCCAGTTCCTTGAGAATATCGCAAGATATCTTGGCATTGGTCAGGATGAGATTGGCGGGCTGAGCAAACAGGCCGATGATCCGGAGGTGGTATCCGGCATCTGCGCCGTTCTCGCCGAAACCGATGTGATTAACATGGTGTCCCGCAGTATTTCTGCGGCGAATATTCTGAAAGGCATTCATATTTCCATGGCAGGCCGTTTGGTCAAGCTTTTAAAATCATTGAAAGTTACCGAAGGCGTTGTCATGTGTACCGGCGGCCTTGCTCTTGATAGCGGCTTGGTGCTGGCCCTTAATGAAGCCATGGCAAGAAGCAAAATGGATATGCCTGTGGTATCCCACGAAGATTCCATTTATGCCGGCGCTATTGGTGCCGCCATATGGGGCGCATTCAGACATGAGAAACTTAGAGAACTTGAAAATATGGCTAAAGCCTCTTAATTGACCCATAGATTAAAAGCGAAAGGAAAATATCATGGCCTTAATGATCGTGGAAGCTTGCACCGCATGTGATGCCTGCGAACCCGTATGCCCAAACGAAGCCATTACAGAAGGTGATCCAATGTATAAAATTGATCCCTTCAAATGCACAGAATGTGTCGGCGCAGATGACGAGCCGCAGTGCGTTCTTGTCTGTCCGGAGGAATGTATCATCCCCAACCCGGACTTCAAGGAAAGCGAGGACGAGCTTCAGGCAAAATATGATGCCTTAAATTAATCCCTGAATTAATCCCTGAATTGATCTCCGAATTAATTCATGAACTAAATAGTATTTTCTTAAATCGTTACAATTTGTAAAGAATTTAAGTGAATACTAATATACATGTCTAAACTATAGGAGTATGTTCATTGGATTATATCATTCTGGAAGATTTTGAAATTAGCCGCCTTCAGCAAAAAGTGAATAATCAGATTCAAAAAGGCTACCAGCCTGTTGGCGGCATCGCGACTGCCGCTCAAAAAGATGGATTTATCGAATATATTCAAGGTATGATCAAATCTGATGCTTAATCAAATGATCATATGAATGAAAAATATTCTAAAATTTCGTAAGATTCGTAAGAACAGAAAATGGATAAGGGACGGCGTAATCACGGTCATCGTGTCTATTGCCGCCGGCCTGTCCCTGGCTTTATTCCCCCAATTCGGCCCCACCACAAAGGTAAAACAACCGACAGTTTCCAATATTGGTGACAGCAGCCAGAATATTAAGGGCAAGGCCATTGTCCTTGATGGTGATACCCTTAAAATAGAGGGAATATCTATTCGCCTTCATGGTATTGACGCCCCTGAAACGCGCCAGAATTGCTGGAAAAATGACAAGGAATACCCCTGCGGGCGTGTCTCGACAATTTTCTTGAAACGGCTTATCAATGGTCAAACCGTAACCTGTGAAATCATGGATACAGATGCCTATGGACGCAAGGTCGGCAAATGTTCTATCGCCGGAAATATCGATATAAATGCCGAAATGGTTCTAAGCGGAAATGCCATAGCCTACCTGTATTTTTCCTATGATTATGCGGATCAACAAGCACAAGCCAAAATTCAGAAAAGAGGAATATGGGCCGGACGCTTTATGGAACCCTATCTATTCAGACGGCTTTAGGGCGTTTTTTTTTGCAGAGCGATAAACTCTGGGCAGGCTCAAAGCCGTTGCTCTGCAAGAAACCCGTCAAAGCCAGTTGTGTTACGCCAACCTCTGTTCGAACCTCATCCGTTCTAAGAACAGCCAGATTAGCCATAAGCTGTGACATCAAGGCACTGCCCACATTATTATGAGCATACGCCGGGTCCACTCCTAAGCTATCAATAATCGCAGATGGCTCGGCCCGGCCAAATTCACCGAAATCCACCCGCACCATGATAAAGCCCACCACATGATCATCACATTCCGCGACTAGCGACACGCGAATACCAGATTCGGTCAATATTTCTTCCATCTTACGATCGTAATATGGCGTCCGGTCAAACCCCATGATTTTACGGTCTATTTTAATGATTGCCGCCAGATCTTCTTGCGTCAGGCTGCGGCAGGGAATTTTATCCCGAGATAAGGCAGCACTGGCATCACCTGATGGATCACTGAAGTCCATCTCCTGATTTTCATCTTCTTCGGCTATTTTGCGGTCTAAATAATTCACGTCACGCCGATAAATAACCCGGGGCGCAAGGTCAAAGCCAGAGGCCCCGAAAAAATTTAACACAGGCCTGTCAGGCCAATCCGCCTGACTGCGAATTTCATGTATATTCTTCTCACGGATTATTCTGGTCAATTCATCCATCAATTGATGACCAACGCCATTTCCCTGGGCATCCTGTCTGACCCCGATGTCATCCAATACAGCAACCGTATCGCTGTCGCCAAATTCACCCGTTTGCAGACGCGCAAGAAGATAACCCATAAGGCCCATTTCATTCTCATAGGCAATATAAATAAAATCCTTTGGATATTTTAGCGCCGCCTTGATGCGCTTTTCAAAGAAATCTTTTCGGGATCGGCCCGTATTTCTTTCATCAATTTCGATCACCTGCGCCAAATCTTCAGCGGTCAGCATTCTTATATTCTCAGTTACATTGGTCATTCTTCCTCCTCAGCGCATCTCGGAATATGTCATCATTAATTGGGCATCGGTATCCTCTTCCAGAATATCCTCCAGCATAGGCAGCAGAGCCATCTCCTCTTTTTGAATGTGGGAAATCATTCGTTCAATCAATTCGACGCCTCTCTCGCGAAATTGCCCCCATGAAGCATCGTTGAACCCGTCCGAGCGGGCCATTTTTGCCAGTTCGGACAGCAGATTCCCCAGCGGCAATATCACCCTGTGCTCACCCGTCAGGATTGAGCTGATCGGGCTATCCCCCATGGCCCCGAGCAAGGGAAAAAGTTTTTCTTCCTCAAAGCTGAAGTGGTTTGTCACATCACAGGCCACTAGGTTGATAATATCGCCCAATAATTCGGTAATTTCCGCGTTATCGTCCGGCGGCGCTTTCTTTGGGCCATATTTCCGGAATATCACCTCCAGCCGTTCAAGCGTGCTGATTGTGGCAAGATGTTCTTCGTGAAGGGTTCGGGTAATCTGTCGATCAAATGAAAACATAGGACTTGCTTCTCTTAAAATGGTATTTACGTACTGTAATACCTATTATATATTAAATCAATCTAAATCTCTATAATAAATATAGCTGCCCCAAGCTTATTCCCCTCGAAAAGATGCCAGATGACGGATAATATACAACAGATATATCAGCAATCCCATCGCCCCGGCAAAGCCCAGTACCGCCCCTGCCCTGATCACCATCTCCCAATCCAGCATAACCCCAAGCATCACAGCAAAAAGACCGCCCAAATGGCCAATGACATTCACCGTCAACAGACGCTCATCCGCCATGGCAGACGTCAGCATGGGCACGCCGCCATTTCCGGAACTATGCATGCTGGCCAAAAAGGGAATTATACGCTGCAAAACCCCCACCAGAAAGGTCAGCAACCAGCCAATGATCGCCCCGGCCGCAAATAATATATGGCCGGTTTCAGGCCAATATCCCGCCGCACCAACGCCCCCCCAAATGACCGAGGCCAGCAACATAACCCAGGAAATGCGGATCAGGATAAAAGGCAGGCCCAGACGTTTTCGCATTCGGGCCTTATAAACCCGGGCCATGGCAAAAACATAAAGGCCCGAGCCAAAAAGTATAAAGGCAATCCCGACCATGACAAGCCAATCAAGATATATATTTACGCCGATTAAAATCCCGATCAATCCCGTTATATTGCCGCCAACAGACCATCGCCCAAGCCCTTCCGGCGGGGCCGGTGACAAGGCGAACATGGGGATAAGAATATACGAAAATCCCATGGCAAGCAGACTCATAAAACCAAAGACAGCTAAAATAAAATGGCTCACCGCCAAGGCAAAATGATCCGCCATAAAGCCATGCGCGCCATTAACAATCAGGAGAATACCAAGAGCCAGCAACCCCACAAGACACAGCATGGCCGCCCAGCAATGGGCCATGATCGCCGTCATATCAGTGACCCCCCATATATTATGGATAATCAGCCCGCAAAATATCAAAAGACCGGCGCCCGTCAAACCTGCCCCCATTAACATGCCCAAATACCAGCTTGTATACATGGCGCAGATAAGCAGGAAAACCCCCGGAATATAAAACCATGATACGAGGCGGCATAGCCAAAACCCTTTGAAGGCCTTGCGCGTTGCCACAGAAAGAAGCTGTAATGACGCGCCGATGACGGTCATGGAAAGCACCCCTAATGTTGCCATATGAATAACGCTTAGAATAGGCCCGCCGCCGATCATATAGCTCGTCACATCCTGCGCGCTGACAAATAAAGCCGCCCAGAACAGCGCATAGAATATCACAGCAACCGTAAAAAACCGAAAAGGGATCGAAGGCGGCAAAAGGCGGCCTGCCGCCCCTGATAGAAAATTTGCACTCATTATACTGGCTCATCTTTCACTATTTTAACCAATAGCCCATCGCCATCCTTGCGGATTATTTCCGCATGCCACTGACGGCCCGCAAGCTCAGGGTAAAGATAGACGGGGTCACGGTTTAACCATACGGTAAAAGCCTCCCCTATTTCCCTGAAGCCCGCAGTTCCCTCAATCATTTTAAGCACGGCAATTATGGGATCAGGCGGCGTTAATTTGCGCAAATCCATTTCCAGGATGCCGCCGCGCCAAAGCACAGGAAAATCTGGCAAATCGGGAAAATCCGGCATTTTCTGCACATCATGCTTTTTGAAATATATTTGCCAATGCTGACCAGATCGTTGTAGCGCATAATTATCATACCCCTTACCGGCCAGCAACCGGCGCAGCGGCACGGGGTCGAACGGGGCCTCAATAGATAATATGGCTTCGGGCGACATTTTCTTAACCTGGGAGAGAATCTCTGCCAATGGATCAATGTCCGCCGCCAGGATCGGGCGCACATCAAGAGCAATTATTTGCTCTGGCAGTATGCCGCAAAGCCAGTCCGGCATGGTCGTTTGCTCTTTCCCGGGTTTCTCCACCAGTGTTAATTCCACTCATTAATCTTATCCTTAACAATAGCTTGAAGGTAACA
>JALSHF010000010.1 GCA_026982375.1 Emcibacter sp.
TCGGCGAATTTTCAGTGGAAAACGATCTTGACCTTCGGGCCATCATCAATTTTCCCGTTGCCGTAGAAGCCGCCCCGCATCCAAGCCCCCTCACCTTGCCTGACATGACCGTGGTTCCCATCGGCGGCGGCAAGGATTCGCTGGTCAGCCTTGAAATATTAAAGTTGGAAATATTAAAGAATGCCGACCAAGGGGGAAAAACAAATTTCCGGCCCATAGCCATCAATGCCGGCCCGCCTATTCTGGGGGTCATTGAAAGCGCAGAATGCCCTGACCCCATATTAATTCGCCGGAAAATTGACCCTGATCTTTTTCAGCTTAATGAACAGGGGGCCTATAACGGCCATGTGCCGATTACTGGCATATTATCCTTTATCATGGCCTTTGCCGCCGTTCTTTATGGTTATGATACCGTCGTCATGTCCAACGAACAGTCGGCCAATGAAGGCAATATGATAAAAAATGGCCTCGCCATAAATCATCAATATAGTAAATCACTGGAATTTGAGCGGGACTTTAGCCGCCTGATGAACCAGTATATTTTGACAGGCTTTCGATATTTCTCATTATTACGGCCCTTATCGGAAACGGGGATTGCCGCCCTTTTTGCCCGCGAGCCAAAATATTTTGCCAGCTTCAAGAGCTGCAATCGTAATTTTCATATCGCCGAAGGAGAGCGCAAATACGGCTGGTGCTGTGATTGCCCCAAATGTCGTTTTGTCTTTCTGGCCCTCGCACCCTTTACAGGAAAGGCGAAAATACTCGAGATTTTTGGCGGGGATATGCTGAATGACCACAGCCAAATGAGCGGCTTTCAGGAATTGCTCGGCCTTAAGGGACATAAACCCTTTGAATGTGTTGGCGAGATTAAGGAATGCCGCCTTCTGTTAAAAAGCCTTGCCCTGATGCCGGAATGGCAGGATGACCTTCTTGTTAAGCAGCTTGGCCCCTTGATTGAAGAAACGGGATTAAGCCTGCCTGACCTGACGGATCAGGCGTTACAAAAATATCCCGACCATAATCTGCCTGACGATTTTGAGAGAATGCTTGATGAATTTATCGGATCTTGAAAATAAGAGACTTGCTGTTTGGGGTATGGGGAAGGAAGGCGCGGAGACCATCCGGTTTCTATGGTCGCATTTCCCAGGTAAACCGCTGATCCTGATCGATCGTGAAATACCAGAAAATATACCAGATGATGGCCCTATGCATTTTATACGGGAGGATGATCTGGATAAAAAGACAATCAATTTTGATGTCGTCATAAAATCACCGGGCATCAGCCTCTACCATCCTCATGTCAAATATTTAAAAGACCATCATGTCACCGTGACCTCAGCCACCAATATATGGTTTGCGCAGCCGAGGCGCGGAAAAGTCATCGCCATCACAGGAAGCAACGGCAAAAGCACAAGCTGCGCCCTGCTCGACCATATTTTAAAAGGCTTGAACCATACTGTAGAGCTGGGCGGGAATATTGGCAAACCGCTGTTATCGCTTGAGACAGATGCCGACTATTATATTGCCGAACTCAGCAGCTATCAAACGGCAGACCTTTGTTATGCGCGGGGTTGTATGCCGGATATTGCGGTTTTGCTCAATTTATTTCCCGAACATATCCAATGGCATCAAACGCACGCCCAATATTATATCGATAAATATAATTTGATCCGGGCCGGTGCCGGCGCTGTCATCCTCAATCATACAGACCCCCTCACCACAGAAAAAAAACCAAAAATATCCGGCGCCCATTGGTTTAATGACCCCGAGGGCATTCATATAAATGAGGGGCATATAAACGAGGGGTATATCCAGTTTGGCGAGAAACGATTGGGGGATATAACGGATATCACGCTGCTGGGGCGTCATAACCATGAAAATATCTGCGCGGCCCTGACAGTCTGTCAGATACTGGGTTTTGATTTAACAGAATGCTTCAAGCTGGCGGCCACTTACCCGGGCTTGCCGCACCGTCTGGAGAATCTTGGCCTCATCAAGGGACGAACCTATATTAATGACAGCATATCCACCACGCCGGAGGCAACAATTGCCGCGCTTAAATGCTTTGAAGGCCGAGCTGTAACCCTTTTGATCGGCGGGCAAGACCGCCAGCAGGATTTTACCGCGCTCGCCCTTTATATCAAACATCACCCAGAGATTAATATCATCACCTCTTATGAAACCGGACCAAAGATTTCCATGGCTTTAGAGGCCAGCGGCGTGACCTCTTATGTGGCACAGGCGGTGGGACTGGAGGACGGCGTTAAATGCGCTCAGAAAATCACCCCAAAGGGCGGCATCATTCTGCTCAGCCCGGCAGCGCCAAGCTATGATGGCTTTAAAAATTATGAACATAGGGGGGAGACCTTCAAATTATTCAGCCAGAATACCCTGTCATAAGCTTACCTATTTATTAATATATTTGTTATAAATATATCTAATATAATATAATATCATAGTTTCAGGGGTACAATCATTTGAGTTTCTCACGCGCCTTTTTTCCCGTTGCCATCATGGTTCTCATTGCTTTAATAGCTGTTATTATAAGCCTGGGCATGACGAACCGCGC
Organism: Emcibacter sp.; assembly: GCA_026982375.1. Classification (GTDB taxonomy): domain Bacteria; phylum Pseudomonadota; class Alphaproteobacteria; order Sphingomonadales; family Emcibacteraceae; genus Paremcibacter. Next base: position 2,570 of record JALSHF010000010.1, read on the forward strand.
CATTAAAAGCTCCAATCAAAAGCTCTCTCTGCATTCTATGGATTTGCATTTTAATAATATACAGGATTTTCAGGAAACAATGGTGCTCGATTATTCGGAATGGGGCGATACTTTCACAAAATTGACAATGAATAATGATATTGAATGGTTCAGTTACAGCATCGGCGGTGCCAACCTTATAAATAACAGAATTCATGGCATTGCCTATATCAAGAATGACGGCACTTTATCACAGCAACATACCAGAAATGACGATGTATCATTTCACATATCCCAGGCAATTTTTCATGAAGATTTTGAGAGCATTAAAAAAGAAACCCTGGCCTTTAAAACATTAGTCCCGCATACCGTTTCCTATTTCAAAATGATCAATAACGCCCCGACTTTAATTTCATTTTCACCCATTACGCACCCAAACCCCGCCGCCTATCCGGACTTTAACCTGGACAACAGGGACTTTCTGGTTTTTTGGACGGTGGTTACCCCCGCCCTTCTTGCTCGAACGAGCGAAAGGCTTAATTTACAGAATTTAACCATAACATCTCAAAGCTCGCCCTATAATTTTGCCTTTAAAGACAATCAGGATAATATTATCTCACAGTTAAGCTGGGCCTTGAAAAAAGACGCCACCAACCCCCTGGCTCTGTCTTTTTACACAAGTATAGCCATGTTCTCATTATTGGTTATTGGGGGGCTTCTGTCTTTTATACGCCTGACAGAATTAATTCGCCAGCTTAATGAGGCAAAGTCAAGCGCTGAAAGAGGCCATAAAATCAAATCCGAGTTCCTCGCAACCATGAGCCACGAGCTTAGAACGCCGCTTAATTCCATTATCGGATTTTCTGATATATTGCAATCAACCCAGAAAGATTCCCTGACCGAATCGCAATCAGAATATATCGGTCATATTCAAGCCAGCGGGAAACATCTGCTCAATATCATTAATGAAATACTCGATATGTCTAAAATCGAAGCCGGGAAATATGATCTGGCCGAAGAAGAAATGGATATAAGGCGCGTAATTAATCAATCAATCATTTATCTGGAAAAACCCATCACAGATAAAAATATCACCCTGATCAAAAAAATACCTGAAAAACTGAATGAATTCATGGGAGATAGCAAAGTCATCAAACAGCTTTTATTGAATTTATTGAGTAATTCCATAAAATTCACCCCTGAGGGTGGGCAGGTCACCGTAAGCTGTTCAATTACGCCCGAAGGCTGCATGGAATTATATGTAGAGGATACGGGAGTCGGCATCTCACCCGAAAAACTTGACATTATTACCGAGCCCTATTTACAGGATCAAGACCATAAAACCCGCACCCACGAAGGAACCGGGCTTGGCCTTGCTATTACAAAGGCTTTTGTTGAAATGCATCAGGGCATTCTGGAAATTACCAGCGAGTTAAATGTCGGGACGCGTGTCACCATTACCTTCCCCGCATCCCGGGTGCTGCCTGATCTGATATAGCTGCCTGACCTGATATAAAAGCCGGACAAGCCACGCTTCATTGAAGAAAATAGCTAAATTTTATAAGTCCTCACACTGTCACAGATTCTTCACTTGACATATTTCGATATTTCTGGAAATATAGAAATATGAATGAAACAACAATGACAAAGATAACGGTTACCATGCTCGCGGCGCTTGCCCATGAGACGAGGCTTGCCCTATTCCGGCTCTTGATCCGGCGCGGCCCTGAGGGCAGCAAGGCCGGCGATATTGCCCGCGAGCTGGCGGTACCCAATTCTACCTTGTCCTACCATTTAACAGAGCTGGAACAGGCAAGGCTTATCACATCCACAAAACAGCAGCGACAAATCATATATGCCGCCAATATGGAGGCTCTGGAAGATTTCCTGGCTTTTCTGATTGAAGATTGTTGCCAGACCAGCGGTGATCCCTGTTTCTCCCTTTTAAATAAACGAAAAGACGGGCGCGGCACATGACATGCAAGGTCGCCATTAATGGCTTTGGTCGCATGGGCCGTTTGGCCCTGCGGGCCGCCTTCGATCATCTGGAATTTGGGCCGAAATTTGGGCCGGAATTTGAATTTGTCCTGATTAACGACAATATGGGCACATCAGAGACGGCGGCACATCTTCTGGAGTTCGACAGCATTCATGGCCGGTGGGATAAAGACATTGAATATAACCCGGACGGTATTTTCATTGAAGGCCGCTTCATACCGGTTACCAGCGCGGCAAGAATAGAAGATATGGATTTAAACGGCGCTGATCTGGTTCTGGAATCTACCGGTGCCTTTCGAAATATGGCGCAATTGGGCAAATATCTGGAATTGGGCGCCGCCAAAGTCATTGTTGCGGCCCCCATCAAGGAAGGGGCGTTAAATATCGTGATGGGCGTTAATGATCATCTATATGACCCCGCCGTAAATCATATTGTCTCCAATGCCTCCTGCACCACAAACTGCCTCGCGCCAGTGGTCAAGGTTATTCACGAACAACTTGGCATTAAACATGGGTCCATCACAACAATCCATGATGTGACCAATACCCAGGTGGTGGTCGATGCCCCCCATAAGGATTTGCGGCGCGCACGATCATGCCTCACCTCCCTGATCCCGACCAGTACGGGCTCCGCCACGGCAATCACGCTCATATATCCTGAACTTAAAGGCAAATTAAATGGCATTGCCGTCCGGGTGCCTCTGCTGAACGCCTCCCTCACGGACTGTGTGTTTGAAGTAAAGCGCAAAACAACCGCGCAGGAAGTCAACGCTTTTTTTGCCGAGGCTTCGCAAACATATTTAAAGGACATCCTGGGGTATGAGACCCGTCCTCTTGTCTCCGTGGATTATACCGATGATCCCCGTTCCGCCATCATTGACGGGCCATCGACGATGGTGGTGAATGATACCCAAGTTAAAATCCTCGCATGGTATGACAATGAATGGGCCTATGTTTGCCGTATGGTGGAGCTTGCGCAGAAAATGGCCTCTACACTATAGATGGCCACATGACCGAAAAACAAAACGCCACCCGCCACAAAATCTCACAATATATTCTGGTCACCGCCGCCTATTGGGGCTTTACCCTCACGGACGGTGCCTTGCGCATGCTTGTTCTGCTGCATTTTCATATGCTTGGTTATTCTCCGATACAGCTGGCTGCTTTATTTATACTCTATGAATTATGCGGTATTATCACCAACATAACGGGCGGGTGGCTTGGCAGCAGGATTGGCTTAAACAAGACGTTAATTCTAGGGCTTATACTCCAGATATTGGCCATTCTGTCCCTGTCTTGCCTGCAAGAAGACTGGCCCCTTGCTTTTGCCGTGCCTTTTGTTGTCGCCGTACAAGGCTTGTCAGGCATCGCCAAAGACCTGACGAAGATGAGCGCTAAAAGCTCGCTCAAACTGATCATGCCAAAAAATCAGAACTCCCTTCTTTTCAAGTGGGTTGCCCTATTGACGGGGTCAAAGAACGCCTTGAAGGGCATGGGTTTCTTCCTGGGCGGCCTGTTGCTCACCCTAGCCGGTTTTAATATGGCATTATGGCTTATGGCCGGATTATTAATATTGATCACCATACCCATGGTGGCTTACCTGTCAAATTCCCTTGGCCGCGCCAAACAGAAAGTCACGTTAACCGAGCTATTTTCCAAAAGCCCTTCAATAAACCGCCTTTCCGCCGCCCGGTTTTTTCTGTTTGGCGCGCGGGATATCTGGTTTGTCATTGCCTTGCCGCTGTTTCTCTATCAGGAAATAGGGCTCAGTTTTTCCAAGGTCGGCGGGCTTATGGCCCTCTGGATGATTGGGTATGGCCTGTGCCAGTCACTGGCGCCCGCAATTATCCGCAAATCCCCCGATGGCCGCAGCACCGAGGTTAAAGAAAATAGCCGATGGGTTCTCATACTTGCCGCCCTGCCTTTTGCCATTGTCGCGGCATTATATATGGGCTTGTCGCCCAGCTATACCGTCCTTATTGGCCTTGCAGCATTTGGCGCAGTATTTGCCGTAAATTCGGCCCTGCATTCCTATTTAATTCTGGCCTTCACCCATGATGACCATGTGGCAATCAATGTGGGCT
>JALSHF010000011.1 GCA_026982375.1 Emcibacter sp.
CAGGTGATAGATTAATCAAGGGAATGACACCCTCCTGATCGGCATTTTCAAAACTGATCTGCCGCGCAAGACGGGTGCGGGTATGCTCGGTTATCATGACGATATTCTGGGTATAACCACAAGCCTCGGCGATGCCTTCGAGTATCGTTGGCAGGTCACGAATAGAAATGCGCTCGCCCAGCAAATTCTGCAAGACCCGCTGTACGCCGCTTTGGGTAATGAGGGTAGGGATCAGGTCTGCCACCAGTTTTTGATGTTCTGCGGCCAAATCATCCAGGAGTTTCTTCACTTCTGCATAGGATAACAATTCTGGCATATTATCCTTGATGATCTCCGTAATATGGGTGGTGATCACGGTCGCCGCATCAACAACAGTATAGCCGCGAAAAGAGGCTTCTTCTTTCAGGCTTTTATCAATCCATGTGGCGGGCAGCTTAAAGGCAGGCTCCAGTGTTTCTTCACCGGGCAGGGCAACAGGCTCGCCGCGTGGATCCATAACCAGCAGCATATTGGGCCGAATATCGCCTTGTCCGGCATCTGTTTCCTTGAGCCGGATGACATATTTGTTGGCGGATAATTGCATATTATCCAATATCCGTATGGAGGGCATGACAAAACCCATATCGGAGGCGAGCTGCCGGCGCAGGGCCTTGATCTGGTCGGTCAGCCGAATACCGGTATCATCATTGATTAACGGTAACAGGCCATATCCCAGTTCAAGGCGAATGGGGTCAATGGTCAGGGCCGTGGTGATCGGCTCTTCCACATGTTCGACTTTTTGATCTTCCATTTCAACGGCCATTATCTTGGCTTCTGCGCGTTCATCCTCCCGGCGTGACAGGGCCATTGTGGTGATGCCAAGAAGACCTGCCAGAATAGCAAAAGGCAAAAATGGAATGCCCGGCAGCAGGGACAGGCATAACAGCAGTACCGCGCTGACACCCAGCGCCTTTGGATAGGCGCTGAACTGACTGAAAAGGGCCTGGTCTGTCCGCCCGCTCAGGCCCGCCTTGGTCACCAGCAATCCCGCAGCGGTGGACACAATCAGGGCCGGTATCTGGCTGACCAGCCCGTCGCCAACGGTAAGCAGGGTATAGGTATTGGCCGCATCGGAGAAGCTCATACCCTTTTGGGCCACCCCAATGATCATACCGGCGATAATATTAATGAAGGTAATTAAAAGACCCGCAACCGCGTCACCGCGTACATATTTTGCGGCGCCGTCCATTGATCCGAAGAAGGTGCTTTCATCTTCCAGCGTTTTACGCCGTTCCCGCGCTTGATTTTCATCAATCAACCCTGAAGAAAGATCGGCATCAATGGCCATTTGCTTGCCCGGCATGGCGTCCAGGCTAAAGCGGGCCGCAACCTCGGCAATTCTGCCGGAACCTTTGGTAATTACCATGAAATTCACAATGAGCAAGACGGCGAATACGATAATACCGATAACAAAATTTCCGCCCATGACAAAGTTGCCAAAGGCCTCAATCACATTACCGGCGGCAGAGGGGCCTGTATGCCCGTCGGATAGAATAAGGCGGGTTGAGGCCACGTTAAGGGCCAGCCTCAACATTGTTGCCAGCAATAATACGGCCGGAAAGGAGTTAAATTCGAGCGGTGACTTGATGAACAGACAGGTCATCAGAACCATAACCGAAAAAGTAAATGAAATGGCCAGTGACATATCCAGCAACCATGGCGGCATGGGCAAAAACAGGATTGTCAGAATCAGCACGACCCCGACGGCCATGATAATATCGGACCGCTGGGCCAAATGTCCTAATATGCCTATCTTTTCAGAAGGGTTGTTACTGGCCGTGTCGCTCATAAGATGGGGCTATTTTCGCTTAAGGTTCATATGAAAAATTATTAAGGTCATTATATAAATTTGATTATAAATTCGGGATTTGCGGTATGCCGGGGCTGGGGACATTGACGCCGTCCGACATATATATATTTAATTTATTGCGCAATGTCCGAATGGAAATCCCAAGGATATTGGCCGCGTGGGTTCTATTGCCGAGGCAATGTTTCAAGGTATCAATGATCAAGTCTTTTTCCACATCGGCAACTGTCCGGCCAATAAGAGACGCGGCGGAAAGAGGCTCAGAGCCTTCGTAGGTTCCCGCCGTCTTTATCGCAGACCCGGACTGGATTTCCATATGGGGCTTGCCATCAGGAAGGACAATATCGGAGGCGTTAATTTCATCCCCTATGGTGAGCAAAACGGCTCTGTGAATGGTATTTTCCAATTCACGAACATTGCCGGGCCAATTATGGTTGATCAGAACTTTCATGGCACTGTCCGTGATCTTTTTAGGGGGCACAGCATTAAAGTCAGCATATTTAATGGCAAAATGTTTGCAAAGCGCGCGGGTGTCTTCCGGGCGATCCTGCAATTTGGGTATATTTAAGTTTACAACATTGAGCCGAAAAAGAAGGTCTTCGCGGAAGGTACCATCTTTGATTGCGTCTTGCAGATCCCGGTTCGTGGTGGCGATAATTCTGATGTCAATTTTTACGGCCCCGGATCCGCCAACCCGGTCGACTTCTCTTTCCTGAATAACCCGAAGTAATTTAGCCTGAAGCCGCACGTCCATCTCGCTCACTTCATCCAGCAAAAGAGTGCCGCCGTTGGCTTCTTCAAATTTTCCTATTCGGCGGGCCACGGCCCCCGTGAAGGCGCCCTTTTCATGACCAAAAAGTTCGCTTTCCAAAAGATTTTCCGGAATGGCGGCACAATTAACCGCGATGAAGGGCTTGTTTTTACGGCGGCTTTTGGTATGGACATGGCGGGCCATGACTTCCTTACCGGTGCCGCTGTCGCCGGTGATCATTATGCTGGCTTCGCTGCCGGCCACTTGATCGGCAAGCTTTACCACTTGCATCATATTCCGGTCACGATAGATAAATTCATGCTGATCAACAGAAATAGCTGTCAGAACGGCGGCGATCAGATCCGGGTCGGGCGGAAGCGGGATATATTCTTTTGCACCGGCGCGTATTGCTGCGACGGCTTCATCGGAATTAGACCCCACACCACAAGCCACGGCGGGCGTCGTAATATGCTCGGAAGCCAGTTGGTCGAGCAGGCCTTTAATGTCGCATTTGACATCAATCATTAATAAGTCAGCACCCTTTGACCTGATCAGGGTAAGAGCCGTGGCTTCATCGGGCGCATGGATGACTTTGGCCCCGTTGCTTATGGCGATCTGGGATGCCGTACTTAATTGTCCGCCAAGGGAACCAACAATGATCAGCCTCATTGGTCTGTCCCCGAATTGGTTCTTGCATTAATTCTTGCATTAATTCCTGTTTTTTGGCCGTTATTCATAATAACTGATCCGGTTTTTCTGCGGTAACATGGCATTAAGCTGCATTTCCAGACGGCGGGGGTTTTCTTCCCGGCCAATGGACAGGACACCTGTCAGATAAAGTAAATTGAGCGTCGATTCATTGTGGGAATTCCGCTCCGCTTTGCTGGAAAGGGGAATGAGAACCATATGAGCTAATATGGCGCCATAAAAAGTTGTCAGTAATGCCACCGCCATCGCGGGTCCAATCGTGCTTGGGTCGCTAAGGTTTCCGAGCATTTGTACAAGTCCAACCAACGTTCCAATCAACCCCATCGCAGGGGCCACTTCGGCTGACCTGCGCAGTAAATCGACGCTTTTTGATTGAATGGTGGCATTGGAATAAATTTCCTGCTTCAGGATAGTTTCAATTTCTTCTGGTTTTGCGCCATCAATGGCCAATTCCAGACCTTTTTGCAAAAAAGGTTCGTCATCTAAAGTTTTGCTGACCTGATCTAGTGCAATAACGCCGCCGCTACGGGCTTTTTCCGCGATTTTAATCATGGTGACGCCGACTTCTTGTGGGTCGTTGGTTTTATAGGACATCATCCGCCATAATGCGCTGGGGATCTGCGTAAGATCCTTCACAGAAAAACTGACGACAGTTATGGCAATTGTACCGCCCAATACGATAAGGACCGATTGCAAATTGACAAAATCCCACGGTGATCCGCCAATGATCATAGCAGAGATGATCAGTCCAAAACCGGCGATTATTCCTAAAAGTGTTATCACTTCTTATTTTCCTGTTTTTCTGGCCTGTTTTCTTGACCTGTTTTCTTGACCTGTTTTCGGGGCCTGTCCTTATGGCTTTTCAGTGTTTACTCGTTGCCCTTGATAATCTCTGTCATGGTAATGCCGAGCTTTTCTTCCAGAAGAACGACCTCACCACGGGCGACGAGCCTGTTATTCACATAAATATCGATGGCTTCTCCGACCTTCCGGTCTAATTCCACAACAGACCCGGACCCAAGTTTCAGCAACTGGCTTACCGTAAGGTTTGTTATGCCCAGAACGGCGGAGACTTTTACCGGAACGTCGAAAACGGCTTCTAAATCGCCCGCGCCTTCCGGTTCTTCGTTGCTTTTTTCTTGATTGCCGGTATCAGACGCCGTGTCACCTTGATCCAATTCCTGCCAATCCATATTTTCTGTATCAGACATTAGCTGTTAGCCCTTAATATTTTATTGCCATAAGTTATGATTAATGAATGTTTTTTCAGTAATCCTGTTTTCTATTAACCATATTTACCTGAAAAAGACAATTTCCGGAAAATATTCATTCATTTTATCCCATATTTTCTGTGCTTGTTATGGTTTCGGAAATTGTTCCAGCTTTTGGATCAATTTCGCTGACGCCTTGTTTTTGATTGGGCGCAGCGGGGGCCTGCTCCGGGGCATCAATGAATAATTTTATAGTATTTTCAATTGTTTTTATCAGGCTGTTAAAATCCCGTTCAACGCCGCCGTTGGCCCATTCAACGCGGCAATCACTGACATGGGACATTGGTTCATTGATCAAAACAATTTGCCCTTGATAACCGCTGGCCAGTTTCATTTTATCCATTTTATCCTGCAGGAGGGGCAGAATGGCATCATCGACCCGGATAACAAGGCGCGGCTCCAAGGGGCTATTCTTCAGACATTGATCGACCAGAAGTTCTATTTCCGCCAGTGGTGTTTGCTCGACCACTGCGGGCGCCAGTTTTTCCATAATGCTATAGGCAAGCTGGGCGGCTTCTTTATGCATGAGCAAGACTTGTTCTTCCTGACGAGTTTGAAGATTTCCGGCTGCGGTGAAAATATTTTGTAGCAGATGTTCGCAATTTTGTTCCAGACCGGCCAGAATTTCCGCACGTCCAGCCTCCTGACCTTGCTCAAAAGCCGTATTTTGGACATCCTCAAGTTTGCTGTGGCTTAAAGGGCCGCCGCTATCGCTTTCGAAATCATCGTCAAAGGTAAATTTTACAGCCGTCATAATATGTTAAGCCTTAAATGCTAATAAATTAATTCATCTTCGCTTTTTGTGTCGTTGAGCACGATTTCACCGCTGTCGGCGAGGTCCTTGGCGACATTGACAATTTCCATCTGAGCTTCATCAACATCCTTTAAGCGCACAGGTCCCATGGCTTCCATATCCTCTTTCAGGATTTTTGCGGCCCGTTCAGACATGTTGCTAAAGAACATATCCCGAACTTTGTCGGAAGAGCCTTTCATGGCCAGGCCAAGCCGGTCTTTATCAATACCGCGCAACAAGGTTTGAACGCCGGTCGCATCCAGATTCTGCAAATCATCAAAGGTAAACATGAGGGCGCGTACTTTTTCTGCGCTTTCTCTATTCCTGTCCTCGAGGGCGGTCAGAAAGCGGGTTTCTGACGCGCGATCAAGATAATTGAAAATCTCTGCAATGGTCTCATGACTGTCTTTACGGCTGGTTTTAGCCAGATTATTCATAAATTCAGTCCGCAGGGTCTGCTCCACCTTATCCAGAATATCCTTCTGAACGGGCTCCATACGGAGCATTCTCTGAATAACTTCCATAGAGAATTCATCGGGCAAAACGGTTAAGACAGCGGCGGCATGTTCCGGTTTGATTTTTGACAGAACCACTGAAACCGTTTGGGGATATTCATTCTTAAGATAGGTGGCGAGAACCACTTCGTTCACATTGCCCAGCTTATCCCACATGGTGCGTCCGGCAGGCCCGCGTATTTCTTCCATAATCTGGCCAACGCGGTCGCCTGAGAGCATTTTGGAAAGCAATCGTTCCGTATTGTCGAAATTGCCGGTAAGAGAGCCAACGGATGATACATCATTGGCAAAATCGAGAAATAAATCTTCAATCACTTTGGAATCAACCGCACCAAGCGATGACATGGCCAGAGATAGTTCCTTGACTTCTTCATCGTCGAGCAGGTTCCATATGATTGACCCGTTTTCCTCACCAAGCGCGAGCATAAGCGCCGCCGCTTTATCTGAGCTGGACAGGTCTGCCGCCCGCAGAATTTTTTGACTACTCATTTCATATTATCCGTATAACCAACCTCTAACGACGGCAGCGGATTCTTCCGGATGTCGTTCAACAAGTTCCCCGACTTTCTTCAGGGCAGTGGCTTGTATTTTACCTTCTACGGCGGCAACATCAATAGCCGAATCAATGGCACCTGTTTGTTTCGCGACCTCACGGGAAGTCAATTGCCTGCCTTGATCATCAACTAATGTAACATTGGGCTGAACCGGGGCATTATCAGGCCCCGTGATA
>JALSHF010000012.1 GCA_026982375.1 Emcibacter sp.
GAGAATGAGACAGACGTTCCGCCACAGGCTTCTCGCGCCAGCTTAAATCTTCGGTAAGCTGAACGCCCTTTTCACCTTTAAACTGGGCCGCAATATCCAGCAGGCGGTCGGTGGCATCGGGCCGCCTGTTCAGAATGACATCCTCGACCCGTTCCCGCAGGTCACCCGGAATTTCCGAATAAACCGTGATCAGGCCCGCATTGACGATTCCCATATCCATACCGGCCTGAATGGCATGATACAGAAAAACACTATGCATGGCTTCGCGCACGGGATTATTGCCGCGAAAGGAAAAAGACACATTGCTGACCCCGCCGGACACATGGGCATGGGGCAATGTTTCTTTGATCTTGCGGGTGGCCTCGATGAAATCAACGCCGTAATTATTATGTTCCTCAATCCCCGTTGCCACCGCAAATATATTAGGATCAAATATAATATCTTCCGGCGGAAAACCCACGTCATTGACCAGAATTTCATATGATTTTGTGCAGATTTCCACCTTGCGGGCGCAGCTATCCGCCTGTCCCTGCTCATCAAAAGCCATCACCACCGCAGCGGCCCCGTAATTTTTGATCAGCCGGGCCTGCGCGATAAAATTTTCTTTGCCTTCTTTCATGGAAATACTATTGACGATGGCCTTGCCCTGCACGCATTTCAGACCGGCTTCGATGACCGACCATTTGGAGCTGTCAATCATGATCGGCACGCGGGAGATATCCGGCTCGGACGCGATCAGATTCAGGAATGTCACCATGGCCTGTTCACTATCAAGCATGGCTTCATCCATATTGATGTCAATGATCTGCGCCCCGGCTTCCACCTGCTGGCGGGCCACGTCAAGGGCCTGTGAAAAGTCGCCGTTCAGAATCAGTTTTTTAAATTTCGCCGAACCTGTGACATTGGTGCGTTCGCCAACATTAATAAAAATAGGGCTTTTTTTCAATTTTTGAACTTTCATTGCTGGATGACTTCAAAAGGCTCTAGGCCGGACAGGCGCATATGAGGCTCAATCACAGGGATCGCACGCGGCGTCACGCCGGAAACGGCCTCCGCGATAGCCTTGATATGGGCAGGCTCCGTACCGCAGCAGCCGCCAACAATATTCAGCAAGCCGCTGTTCGCCCATTCGCTCAATTGCGCCGACATTTCTGCAGGGCTTTCATCATATTCACCCATTTCATTGGGCAGCCCCGCATTGGGATGGGCCGAGATACCGCAATCGGCAATTTTTGAAACAGAGACGATATGCTGCCGCAATTCCTTGGCCCCAAGGGCGCAGTTAAAACCAATGGTGAGGGGATTCGCATGGCGAACCGAATACCAGAAGGCTTCGGCGGTCTGGCCCGATAAGGTGCGGCCCGAGGCGTCCGTGATAGTGCCTGAAATCATCACGGGCAATTCTATGGCCAGATCAGAAAATATCTTGTTTATGGCAAATATCGCCGCCTTGGCATTTAGCGTATCAAAAATGGTTTCAATCATGATGATGTCCGCCCCGCCTTCGATCAACCCCTTTGTGGCTTCGATATAATTGGCGGTCAATTCATCGAAGGTCACATTGCGAAAGGCCGGATTATTCACATCCGGCGACAGGGACGCCGTGCGGCTTGTGGGGCCAAGTGTTCCCGCCACGAAGCGTGGTTTGTCCGGATTTTCGGCGGTAAATTCATCGGCAACGGCGCGGGCAAGCCGCGCGCCTTCCCTGTTTAATTCATGGGCCAAATCCTCCATGCCATAATCGGCCTGAGAGACTTTTGTGGAATTAAAACTGTTGGTTTCCACAATGTCCGAGCCCGCCGCATAATATTGACGGTGAATATCCATGATAATCTCTGGCTGGGTCAAGGTGAGCAGATCATTATTGCCCTTCACATCCTGCGCCCAATCGCGAAATCTGTCGCCGCGATAATCGGCTTCGGTTAATTTATGCCGCTGGATCATGGTGCCCATGGCCCCGTCAAGAACCAGAATTCTTTGTTCCAAAGCCTCTTTCAACATCGCGCTGCGGTCGCTCATGCATTTTCTCCTTCTGGTTCTTCTTTTGGCCGCACACCAAGGAAATGGCATATGGTTGCGGTCAATTCCGACCGGTTTAACGTATAAAAATGGAAATTCTTTACCCCGCCCTGATACAGCCGCATACATTGCTCTGCGGCCACTGTAGCCGCCACATGCCGCCTTATTTCGGGACGCGCGTCAAGACCATCAAACAAAGATTCCAGCCACGCGGGTATCGTCGTACCGCAGCGGGCGGAAAAATTCTTTGCCTGAGCAAAGTTGGTTACCGGCATAATGCCCGGAATGATCGGTACATTTATGCCCGCGGCCAGCACTTTATCCATGAAACGGAAATACATATCCACATCGAAAAAATATTGCGTTATGACCTGATCAGCGCCGCTGTCAATTTTGCGCTTTAAATTATCAATATCCGCCTGTCTATCCACAGAATCCGGATGGCTTTCGGGATAAGCGGCAACCGACAGATGAAAATCGCCGATTTTCTTGAGACCCGACACGAGATCAGCGGCATTGATATAACCCTGTTCATGGGGCGCATAGGCCTGTCCAATGGTGGGCATATCTCCGCGCAAGGCCACGATATGCCGCACGCCCATATCCCAATATTCCCGCGCAATATCATCAATTTCCCCGCGCGAGGCCCCCACGCAGGTCAGATGAGCTGCCGGCAGCAGATCTGTCTCCTTCAGGATACGGGAAATGGTGGCATGGGTTCTCTCCCGCGTGCTGCCGCCTGCGCCATATGTGACAGATACCATATGGGGGTTCAAAGTCCCCAAGCCACGGATACAGCCCCAAAGAGCATCTTCCATCTTTTGCGTTTTTGGCGGAAAAAATTCAAAAGAAACATCAATATCTTTTGCTTGCGCCGCAAAAAGGCTGGGACGAAGCAGGTCTGCGTCAGGTAATATCGTCACTGTCAAATACTCTTATTTATATTTAATCATTCGGTTTTATTGGCCACCCAAATAGACAAATCAAGATCCTTGCCTTTCAGGTGGATCGGCGGATCACTTTTCAAACCTACATTGTTAAGCCAGCCCATGATTTCCTCATCCTTGAAACCTAAACGGCGGTGGGCCTGTTCATCGCGCAGATATTCCAGATTATGAGGGGCAAAATCGACCACAATCACGCGGCCATCCTTGCGAAGCAACCGGCTTGTTTCTTTTAAAGCGGAACAGGGATCATCGGCAAAATGCAGAACCTGATGAATGAGGATCAAATCCATAGAACCGTCATTCAGCGCAAGATCATACATATCCCCTTGCCTGACCTGACAATTATGCAGATTGGCCTTTTCAAGATTAACGCGGGCCACGGCCAGCATTTCACGGCTCAGGTCAATACCTGTGCCGCGCCCTATTCTATCCGCGAAAACCTCCAGAATGCGGCCCGTCCCTGTCCCCACATCCAGAAAATCATTAATTTTCATATCAGATGTGACATCAAGCAGGACTTTCTCCACATCATCTTCTGACACATAAAGCGTACGGATACGGTCCCAATTTTCTGCATTATCGCTAAAGTATTTATTGGCTTTGCCTCGTCGCTCCTGCTTGATTTCTTCTAGCCGCGCCCCGTCATGCATCAGAATCTGTTCTGAAAAAGGGATATATTTCATTATGGCGCGGGCAAGGTCACCTTCCGGCCCGCCTTCGGCCAACCGGTAGAATATCCATGTTCCCTCCCGGTAACGCTCCAGAAGGCCCGCTTCGCATAACAGCCGCAAATGGCGGGATACGCGCGGCTGGCTCTGGCGCAATATTGTCACAAGTTCCGTGACGGTTAATTCTCCGGTGCGAAACAAGGCCAGAATGCGCAGGCGTGTTTCTTCCCCCACGGCCTTTAACGCACTCAGAATTCTGTCGAAGCCCATTTCCATACTCGTCTTCACCTTCACCTTCTTTATATAAAGATATATATAAAGATATATTTATATAAAGTAAAGATTGGAAATTAACGAAATTAAGATTCTTTTTCTCTATAGCTATATTGCAAATGGTTAACAGGTAGATTACAACTCAATATGCTGAAAAACAGAAAGAACTTTTAATGTCATTTTCCCTTGGAACGCAAATTTATTCCTCCAGGAAAAGTCGATTTCCATACCGGAAAATCAGCCTGATTCTTATTGCTGCCGTTCTTTTGTTCACATCGGGCTGTGCAAAACGCCCGCCGGATTCAGACCCTCAGGCGCTCGCCGCCTATCTTGAGAAAAATGATCCGCTGGAGCCTATGAACCGGGTGATCTTCTCATTCAATCAGGGGTTTGATGATATTCTGCTTGAGCCCGCCGCCCGCTTTTATCGTCAATTCGGGCCGCCAGACATCCGTAAAGGCATTTCAAATTTTGTCAACAACTGGCGCGAGCCGGTCACTTTTGTCAATGATATTTTACAAGGTGAGGTCAGCCGCGCGGGTACCAGCCTGTCCCGTTTTCTGATTAATTCCACCTTTGGCCTGCTTGGCCTGCTTGATACCGCCACCTATTGGGGCATCGAAGGTCACAGCGAAGATTTCGGTGAAACATTTGCCGTCTGGGGTTTTGGCGAAGGCCCCTATATCATGCTGCCCATCCTCGGGCCATCCAACGCGCGGGATTTAACCGGCTTTGTTGTCGATTTTTTCTATGATCCGGTGAGCCTGTGGCTCAGCCATAAAGGTTGGACCTATGTCCGTTATGGCCGTCTTGTCATGCGCGGGTTGATATTCCGCGAAGAAAATCTGGAGACACTGGATGATTTAGGTAAATCTTCCACTGATTTTTATGCCACGATGCGCAGTGCCTACCGTCAATTCCGCAACCATGATATCAATAACGGCGTCCTTGACATTACTGCCGATGATGATTTATTTGACGAAGATTTTGACGATTAAAAATTAAAAGGCCAGAAGCGTGGCTCCTGACCTTTATTAACTTTATCATTAAAAACTTTATTCAGCCTTTTCTTCTTTCGACTTATGGTTATGACCAATCTGCTTGCTGGTATGGGCGATCATGGCATTATAGTCAGCTAATATTTTATCGGCTTTTTCCTTACTGCCACTTTGCTTGACAAATTCAGCAAACCATTTTCCCTCATTGGCACTCATATACCAATCAAAATTACCCATGCTTGACTGTTTCCAGAAAAATACACTGTCCCATTCTCCCGTCTGCATATGCATAACAAAAGGGTGCGGCGTTCCGGCGGCCCTGCCTGCCGGGGCAAAATGGTCCTTGATCACTTTACCCGCTTTACGGGCCATACCAGATTTATATTTTACTAAAACAATTTCATAATAATCAACATTTTCTCTTTTGCCGGCCTTTGGCAATTCTTCTGAATAAGCAAAATGTGACAGGCCAAAGATCGTCATCATCGCCGAGATAACAGATAATTTAAATATTTTCCCGATAAGCATTATAATTCCCTCCTCTTAGGGGTGAGTGTTAAAGGCCCGCCATAACGGACAAGCCGCGATAAGCCATAAGCAACTGAACAACACAACAAACAAGGGATGCAACTAAAAGAACTTTAGATGTTAAGCATATATGGGAAAGCCGGATTTTACAATATAATAATGTGAAATGTCCGGCAGCCTGCCTCTGATATTTTATTATATCAGCGGGTCAATTTTTTATATTGAAGTTTATGGGGACGATCAGCAGCCGCGCCAAGTCTTCTATGGCGATCTTTGTCGTAATCTTCATAGTTTCCTTCGAACCAGACCACTTCTGAATTGCCTTCAAAGGCCAGAATATGGGTTGCAATCCGGTTCAGAAACCAGCGATCATGGGAAATAATAACCGCGCAACCGGCAAAATCTTCCAAGGCGGCCTCGAGCGCGCTCAGGGTTTCCACGTCAAGGTCATTGGTCGGCTCATCGAGCAGCAGGACATTGGCCGGCGTCCGCAGCATTTTTGCCAGATGAACACGGTTGCGTTCCCCGCCGGACAATTGGCCCAGCTTTTTCTGCTGATCCGTGCCTTTGAAATTAAAGTTGCCCACATAAGCGCGGGTATGCACATCACGGCCATTAAAATCAAACACATCAAGGCCATCAGAAATTTCCTGCCACACGGTTTTACTATCGTCCAGATCATCCCGGCTTTGATCCACATAACCCAGCACGACCGTCTCACCCACTTTAAGCGATCCGGAATCCGGCTGTTCCAATTTTGTGATCATTTTAAACAGGGTGGTTTTACCCGCCCCGTTGGCCCCAATGATGCCGACAATGCCGCCGGGCGGCAGACGGAAATTCAAATCATCAATCAACAGCTTATCACTGTAACCCTTGCGAAGATGCTCGGCCTCAATCACCATATTTCCAAGGCGCGGCCCCACGGGAATCTGTATCTGCGCATCCCCATTGCGGCCTTCCTGGGCCGCGGCGAGAAGATCATCATAGGCATTGATCCGCGCCTTGCTTTTGGCCTGACGGGCTTTGGGCGACTGACGTATCCATGCCAGTTCCCGTTTCATGGTTTTCTTGCGGGACGCTTCGACTTTTTCTTCCAGGGCGATGCGTTTTTCCTTTTGCTCCAGCCAGCTGGAATAATG
>JALSHF010000013.1 GCA_026982375.1 Emcibacter sp.
TATGGCGGTGAACAATCTCGTCCACCGCCATAAATCCGATATTATGCCGATTGTTTTTGTATTTACTGCCGGGGTTTCCCAGTCCCACAAATAACAACATGGCTATTCCTTGAAGTGAAAATGATAATGAAGATTATTCTTCGGTACCTTCTTCTGTTGTTTCTTCTTCACCTTCGCCTTCGCCTTCGCCGCCCTCATCATCTTCTGTTTCAGAGCTTTTCAGTCCGCTCGGAGCAGAGATCATGGCAATGGTGAAATCACGGTCGTCAATGACCGGCGTCACACCCTTGGGCAATGTGACGGTGCTGATATGGACACTGTCATTCATTTCAAGTTGTGAAATATCGATTGTGATCGATTCCGGGATGGCATTAGCCGGGCATGAGAATTCGACCTCATGACGGACAACATTCAAAATGCCGCCAATTTTAATGCCGGGACATTCTTCTTCGCCGACGAAGTTAATCGGAATCATAATATTCAAACTTGATCCTTTGGCAAGACGCAGGAAATCCACATGCATCGGCCAATCGGTCACAGGGTGGAACTGAACATCACGGGGCAAAACGGTTTCTACGTCTTTGCCCACATGAAGTTCGTAGGAAGTGTTCATGAAACCACCTTTGTTAAGTTCCTTGACCAGAGCAATCCGGGATAAGGTAACGATGGTTGGTTCTTTTTTGTCGCCGTAAATCACGGCTGGTATTTTGTCTTCTCTACGTAACGCACGAGAGGACCCCTTACCCGCTTTTCCGCGCAATTCAGCTTTTATAACTGGACTTGCCATTTTAATTCTCCTAATTGATAAATAAAGCCATTGGCCTCCAGGGGTGCCAATGTCAAAGGCCTGCACACTCATTCATAAGAGCACAGACCTTATAGTTCGCAGCTTTTAACGTGAAACGCCTTAAAACTCAATGATTATTTGTATATTTTAAAACCGTTAATTAAAGAGGACCGAAACGGATTCTTCCGTATTGATGCGCCGGATGGCTTCGGCAAACAACGGGGCGATGCTGACCTGACGAATTTTTGCGCATTTTTCCACGGCTTGTGAGGCGCAAATGCTGTCCGTAATCACTACAGTTTCCAATAGTGAAGACGATATTCGCTCTACGGCGGGGCCGGATAATACGCCGTGGGCAACATAGGCACTTACGCCGGTTGCGCCGTTTGCCTTAAGGGCCGCAGCCGCGTTGCATAGCGTGCCTGCTGAATCCACAATATCATCGACCAGAATACAATGATAACCACTCACCTCACCGATGACATTCATTACTTCTGAAATGCCGGCTTTTTCGCGGCGTTTATCGATAATACCAAGGGGGGCGTCAAGGCGTTTTGCATGGGCGCGGGCCCGAACCACGCCGCCAACATCCGGTGAAACGACCATTATTTTTTCACCCTTTTCGACGAGGTTTTTCTGAATATCTTTAATTAAAACAGGGGCTGCGAAAAGATTGTCTGTCGGGATGTCAAAAAACCCCTGTATCTGTCCGGCATGCAAATCCATGGTCAGAACGCGGTCTGCACCGGCTGTTGTTATAAGATTTGCCAGAAGTTTCGCAGAAATCGGTGTCCGGGGGCCGGGTTTTCTGTCTTGCCGCGCATAACCAAAATAGGGAATAACCGCCGTAATGCGGTTTGCCGAGGCACGGCGCAGGGCATCAATGCTCACCAGAAGTTCCATAATATTGTCATTGGCAGGATAAGACGTTGGTTGAATAACAAAAACATCCTCCCCACGGACATTCTCCTGAATTTCTATCCAGACTTCTTCGTCCAGGAATCTTTTGATGTCCGCTTTTGTAAGTTCCATACCAAGATGATGTGCAATGGCATTTGCGAGGGGACGATTACTGTTGCCTGACAGAAGCTTCATGGAGGTCTTTCCTTAATGTAATATATAAATTAATCGCAACCCACTGAAATTCGGGGTCATTAATACTGATGGAGAATAGCCAATATTGCGGGCTATTCCGAAAATAACACCGCAAAATAACAACTGCATGCTTTAATGTAAACTGCAAAAAATACTTGACCCTCGACATGGCGTGAAAAACAACAGATGCCCTCTTTTTTCCTAAAAGATTCAAATAGATATAAATTGTATCACAAAAGAGTGATTAAAGAGTGATTAGTATTCTGTAGCAGATTTACCTACTATTTATCCATCAAGGTGAAATAGGTTGCTTTGGGAGGACATAAGCAGTCCCAAAAATAATTATGGAAAATGTTAGTTTGAGGAATATGAAAATGAAAGATAAAGTAAAGATGTCTATTTATGCTGCGGTTGCAGGATTTTTCTATTTATCTGCGCCAGCGCAAGCCATCCCTGTCAAGGTTGAAATAACGAACCAGTTTGCAGCTGGTGGATTGGCTCTGACACCATTTTGGATAGGATTTCAAAATGGGTCATTTGACACGTTTGATATTGGGAGTGCCGCGTCATCCCAAGTACAAGCCGTAGCTGAAGGAGGAAATACTGCGCCCATCACCAGCTTATTCAGTGGTAATGGTGTGCAAGGCACTGTCACGGCACCCGGAGGATTTGCAGGCGCACCCGTATTTGAACCAGGAGAGACAGCATCCGCAATTTTCAACATTAATGCGATGAATAATGGTTACTTAAGTTTCCTGTCCATGCTCATTCCGACGAATGATGCCTTCATAGGTAATGACGATCCTATGGCTTATTCCCTGTTTGATATGAGCGGAAATTTTACCGCCCTGGATATTATCATCTATGGCAGTCAGGTATATGATGCCGGCACAGAAGAAAATCTCGGAAATGGGTCACCCTTCTTGCCCGGTGCCGGAGCAGGCACTGCAGAGAATGGCGTTATTGCCCTACATCCCGGACTGGACCTGGAAGGTGGCTTTAACATTTTCGGCGCGCTTACGCCCGCTGGTTACACCGTTCTGGAAGCGGCCGCAGATTTCACAGTATCAGCACAATTGTTCGAAGTTGCCAGAATTAGGGTAACTCAGGTCTCTGAGCCGGCGATGGCAGGGATATTCGGATTAGCCTTGTTGGGTATAATCGCGATCTCCCGCCGCAGACAAACACTGACGGTAAGAACATAACATTTAATGGTGACGTAAGATGAGTGCCATTGATGGATGCATGCCGTGCAATATTTCAATGCAGGGCATGCGTTTATTTTAGAGAATTGGCGTTATAGTCTCATTATAACAGAGATTTGCCGGCCGTAATCTTCTTCATTATGATGCGTTGTCCTGCGGTAGCTGAAGAAATTATCTGCATTGGCGTAGGTATCAAAAGGCAGAATATCAATGTTCATAATGCCGATTTCCTTTAACCTTTTTGTGGCAAAGCCCTTCAGGTCGAACAGATGGTGACCTTCTTTCGGGCTATTGATGAAATAATTTTTATATTTGGCGTTGCGGGCCATAAAATTTTCCAGAAACTCCGGGCCGACCTCATAGTTCTCCTGCGCGATGCACGGCCCGATTGCCGCGCAGATATTTTCAAGCGCGGCCCCATTATCACACATCATTTTGACCGTATTTTCAAGAATTCCCGTTAAGGCGCCTTTCCATCCGGCATGAGCAGCCCCAATGATATTATTTATGGGATCAGCCAGCAATACGGGCGCGCAGTCGGCCGTCAAAATGCCAAGGGCAGTATTTCTTTGTTTGGTGACCAGCGCATCCCCCCTGGGCAAAATATAGTCGCCGCAGGTGTTATCCAGATAATGGACAATATTACTATGTATTTGGTAGAGACCGCAAAGCCTGACGTTTTCACCGCCGAGGCTGGCACATATAGTTTGACGATTGCGTTTGACATTCTCTGGTGTGTCATCTGATCCCGGGCCGCAGTTTAACGATTTATATATGCCCGTGGAACAGCCCCCCTGACGGGTGAAAAAACCGTGACTGATATTTTTCATATCATTTAATCGGGGGCTTTTGATGGGTATCATTTCAGGCCTCGAATCCTATGACGCCTTGAAGGCCGTGATCCGTCAAAGCCATAACTTTAAAGAGCTTTCCCATCTCTTTTTCACCTGTTAACCGGTTCAGGGCGCTGTGAATGTCTTTTTTCTGCGCCTCTGTGGCATTGAGGCTCAGCTTGTCGCTTCTGGCCTTAATCCCCATTGACTGAAGAAAGTTGCCTTGGGTTATTGCCCCATATGTTTTGATGCCAATGCCTTGGGCGATTTCTTTTAACCGCTGAAAATTTACGTGGGTGGTCAGGTCTGCATCACCGGGGTTGGTTAATATGTCGCTATATTGATGTCCCTTTACGGCTTGTAGACTATCTCCGGTGCCATGGGTGTCATGACCATAATCAATGATCAGGGCGGTGCCATCATTCATTTTTATATGGCTGGCGATCTCCTCCAGAATATTTTCGCCAATGGCGCAAATCTCCACGATGTTTCCGGTTTCAGCCCGGTGGTGGGCGGGGGGTATCACCTGCTCTGATGTGGGCATGGGGGCAAGTTGAAAGCAGAGTTCTTCATGGCTATCAAGGCAAACGAGCCTTTCATGCCAGCCGGTTTCGGTTTTTTGGAATTGGCGAACAGGCAGGGCATCAAAAAACTCATTGGCGATAATAAAGACGGGGTTCGTACCGGCCGCTGCCAAAACCTCATTTATCCGATTGTACCAAACGGGCTTTACATAAGCTTGCAGGTTTTTTTTCTGTATTTTTCGTAAGGCGGGGGACATTTCAACAAGATGCAGCTTAACCGCATCCAGCAAGCCGGGGACGATTTTCATGGCTCTCAAGGCGTCCTGCATCAATGTGCCGCGTCCGGGGCCAAGTTCAATAAGATGCATTGTTTCAGGGCGGCCCATATTCAGCCAGTTATTGGCCTGCCACAGGCCGATTATCTCGCCAAACATCTGGCTGATTTCCGGGGCGGTCGTGAAGTCGCCGTCCTGACCAAAGGGGTCCTGTTTCATGTAATAGCCATGTTTATCGTTGCCCAGAGATTCGGCCATGAAGGCAGCGATTGACATTGGCCCCTGGGTTTTTATCAGTTTTATCAGATACTCCTGCAGCGCGTTCATATGGCTTTTTTATGCTTGCGAAAAATCAGGTAAAGCCCGAGCAGAACCATGGGAATGGACAGCAGTTGGCCCATGGTCAAAAAGCCTGTGCCATATAGAAAACCAATATGGTTATCCGGCTCGCGGAAATATTCGACAAAGCTGCGCGCAGCGGCATAACCAATGATAAAAATTCCGGTCAACATGCCGGGCTTTTTCCGAATGTTGGTGAAATAAAACAGGAACCAGAGCAATAAGAATAATAGCAATCCTTCCAATACAGCTTCATACAGCTGGCTCGGGTGACGGGGCAGGGGCCCGCCGCGCGGAAATACCATGCCGATTGGGGCATCGGTGATCCGGCCAAATAATTCCCCGTTTATAAAGTTGCTCAACCGTCCCAGAAATAGTCCGATGGGGGAGACGCAAGCCATCAGGTCGGTAAAGCGAAAAAACGCAATTTTATGCTTTTTGCAAAAGAAATAGCTGGCGACGGCCACGCCGATGAAACCACCGTGGAAAGACATGCCTCCGTCCCAAAGGGCAAGAATATCCCCCGGATGACTCAGATAAAAATTGAAATTGTAAAATAAAACATAGCCGAGTCGTCCGCCAAGGATAATGCCCATCATAGCCCAGAAAAAAAAGTCCCCGACCTGCGCGGCGTTGACGGGCGCGCCCTTTTTTTTAATCAATTGCAGCATATGAAACCAGGCGATTCCCCAGCCCAAAAGATAGGCCATGGAATACCAACGAATCGTCAGAGGCCCAATTTTTACAATATCAGGTGAAATATTCGGAAAGGTAAGGCTGGAGGATAATAAAATTTCTAACATATATTCATTGCCGATTATCGCTATTTTACACTTGTTTAACGGCCATCATGCAGGGCTTTTATCGCAAGTCAAGGTTCAATGAAATGAATCCGTTTGGTTTTCATATTCAGTTCAGTCATATTATGCTTTAAATATTTGAAAGAACTGGGTAAGTTTCACATATATTACTTATGATAATTTTATTTTTAAAGGGCGATACGTGCAGACCGATAATAAATTTTTTGATGATCTGGCAAAGTTAGGCCAAAGCGCCGCCGGAACCCTTCACGGGGTAAAGGGGGAGTTCGAGGCCATGTTTCGCGCGCGGCTCGAGGATATCCTGAAAGATATGGATCTGGTTTCGCGGGAAGAATTTGATGTGGTGCGCGATATGGCCAAAGAAGCCCGCACGCAGAATGAAATATTGGCAAAGAAAATCATCACGCTCGAAAAACAGTTGCTTGAAAAGCAGGCAATGACAAAAAAAACGACAAAAGCAAAAACGCGTAAAGACACAAAAAAATGACAGCAGTCGATAATGACATCCTTGACGGTTTCGCGGAAAATCCGCTCGATATACTGGAAATGATCGCGGGCCAGAATGAATGGCCGTATGAGCGTTCGACAGATGACGAAATTACGGTTGCGGTAAGCGGTGAATGGTGCGATTTTCATATTCGGTATTTTTGGGTT
>JALSHF010000014.1 GCA_026982375.1 Emcibacter sp.
TGCAGGGCGGTGAAATTTATATCCCGAAAATCCCCAGCATGAAAGTAAGCGATATGGCACGCTGCCTTGCCCCGGATCTAGAGCTTCGGGAAACAGGTATTCGCCCCGGTGAAAAGCTGCATGAACAGATGATTACCCGGGATGATGGCCGCCAGACAATCGCCTTGGAAGACCGCTATATCATTACGCCGCAATTCAGATTTTGGTCAGATAAATATTATACGGATCATGATGCGACGCATGTGGCGGAAGATTTTGATTATTCCAGTGATACAAATAAAGAATGGCTGGATGATGCCCATTTCCGTGAGCTGTTAACGAGGATATGACCTTGAGGGATCATAAATACTTGCCTTATGGCCGGCAATGTCTTGATGATGATGATATCAGGGCCGTTGTGGACGTCTTGCAGGGTGACTGGTTGACGACAGGGCCGACCATTCAAAAATTCGAAGATAAATTACGTCAAACTGTAAAATCTGATTATGCGGTATCCTGTTCGAGCGGTACGGCGGCGCTTCACATGGCTTATATGGCGCTGGATATAGGGACGGGTGACCGGGTTATTGTGCCGGCCATCAGTTTCGTTGCGACGGCGAATGCGGCGGTATATTGCGGCGCAGATATTCTATTTGCTGATGTTGATCCGGATACGGGCATGATGCGCGCGCAGGATGTGGTGGGTTTGATAGAAAATTTAAGCCCCGAAGAGCTTCAGTCTGTCGCTGCCATAACGCCGGTTAATCTGACCGGCGAAGTCGCCGAAATTGAGGCCATCAGCATGATCGCCAAGAAATATGGCTGGAAGATGATTGTTGATAGCTGCCATGCTTTGGGCAGCATATATCTGTCGCGTGATGGAGAAAATATTACCGTAGGCGACTGTTATTTCTCAGATATGGAGGTTTTTTCCTTTCATCCGGTCAAGACCATCGCCATGGGCGAGGGCGGGGCGGTTACGACCAATGATCAAGCGTTATATGACAGGCTTTGTCTCCTGCGAAATCATGGTATTGAAAGGGACGCGGAAAAATGGGTTTCGGCATCCCATAGCGAAATAGAGAAGCCGCCGCCATGGGCTTATGAAATGCAAATTCTGGGGTATAATTATCGCCAAAGTGATATTCACTGCGCCCTTGGGCTAAGCCAGCTAAATAAATTATCTGAATTTACGGATCACCGGCGCCGCCTTGTGGCGAAATATGATCAATCTTTGAAAGGCTTGTCTGTATATCTAAAGCCAATGGAGTCTGCGCGCGGCGGCAGCGCGGCGCGGCATCTTTATGTGGTTTTGATTGATTTTAAGGCGCTGGGCGTTTCGCGCCTTGACTTTGTCCGTGAATTATCATCCCGGAATGTGGGCAGTCAGGTTCATTATATTCCCATCTATGCCCATCCTTTTTATCGGGAAAAATATGGCCCGCAAACAAGGCCCGGCGCGGAAGAATATTACGCCCGCACGTTGTCCCTGCCCTTGCATGTGAATATGACACCGGATGATGTGGATTATGTGATTGCGCAAATAGCAGATATCGTTACCAGATGACACAGAAACCTCGCATTGTTGCCACCATTGAAGCCCGTATGACGTCTTCTCGTTTGCCCGGAAAAATGATGTTGACGTGCCTTGATAAAACGATGCTTGAGCATATGGTCGCGCGCGTAAAGCGGGCAAGCTGCCTTGATGATATTGTCATTGCGACGACCCTCAATGATACAGATGATGTGATTGCAGAGGAAGCCGCAAGACTGAATGTAAAATGCTTTCGCGGCAGTGAGGATAATGTCATGTCGCGGGTACTCGGCGCGGCGCAGGCGTTTAAAGCAGACATCATTGTTGAATTGACCGGTGATTGCCCTTTGATGGATCCGGCACTTATTGATCACGCGGCGGTGCAATATTCAACCAGCGGCGTTGATTATCTGAGCAATCTTGATATTGCAGAATTTAAAGCGGGGTTGGCCCATCCTTTGGGCTATGCGGTGCAGGTTTTCAGCACGCCTGTCTTGGCGGATGCTTACGCCCGGACAGAAGACCCTCTGGATTATGAGCATGTCAGCCGTTATCTATACCAGACGCCAGAACGCTACAGCGTGAAATATTTACCGACACCAATTTCTCAGCGCGGGCCGGCAATGTCGGTCACGCTGGATACCTGGCTGGATTTTCAGGTTATCTGTCATATTCTAAAAGCGCTCACCCCGAAAAATCCAGATTTCACCATAGAAGATGTGGTAAGATTCCTAAACCAGAATCCTGAAATCAGGCTCATTAATCAGGATGTTGACCAGATAAGGAAATGACAAAGGTATCGCGATGACAGAAAGCCAGAATTTTTCTCTGTTGATTATCGGTTGCGGGGCCATTGCGGGCGGGTATGATCAGGACGATATTGATGGCCCGAATATCTTGACCCATGCCAAGGCTTTTAAAAGTCATACGGGCTTTGATCTTGCAGGCTGCCTTGATACGGATTTGAAAACCGCGCAGAATTTTGCCGATATCTGGGGGGTGGACAAGGCCTATGAAAGCCTTGAGCAGGCCATGCGAGACCGGAATTTCGATATTGTTTCTGTTTGCACGCCTGCGCCCAGCCATGAAATATATCTGCGGAAATTACAAAATTATAACGTCCGGCTTATTTTCTGCGAAAAACCCATTGCCGATAACTTAAAGGCGGCCCGCGAAATAGCCGCCTTCTATCCGGATAATATGGCGGTGAATTATATCAGGCGTTTTGACCCTGAAATCAGGCAGATCGTTAAAAATATTCAAGATAATAAATACGGCTGCTTCATAGCTGGAAAGGCGCACTATAATAAGGGCCTGTATAATAATGGCTCCCACATGACCGATCTTATCCATATGCTGTTGGGGCCTGTCACGGTTAAGGCCGCCTCAGAAATCATATATGATTTCTGGCCGGACGACCCAACCATATCCGCCAGGCTCGAAACGGTGAATGGGGGCCAAATAGATTTGATTGGCTCGGACATGCGAACGGGCATGATTTTTGACCTTGAGCTTATTTTTGATCAAGCCATAATCAGCCTGACTGATTTTAGCCAGACGATAGCGGTTAAGCCCAAAGTTGGTTCTGAAAAAATCATTAAAAGAACGCAGAACAGGGAAATGTTCAATGCGGCATCCAATATTTATGATCATTTAACGCGGGGCGCGGCATTACAGTCAAAAGCCGGTAACGGTTTACTTGCGCTCGAAACATGCGATCATATTCGCAGAATGGCCGGACTGTCATGAGCCGCATTCTGTTTTTCAGTCGTGACCCCGGCGGCACCAACCAGCTGGTTGCCCTCAGGTCAATATTATCTGAACAAACAGGGGAGCATAAAGATCACCCCCTGTTTGATCGCTTAAATATATCGGGCAGGCCCGATATTATTGTGACAGCCAAGGATTATGCCCATGTCATATGGCGGCAAAATGGGTTTGAGGCTCTGGATTGGCCAACTCTATCGTCAGAAGAGGAGGTTGCCGATTATTTGGCCGGTTTTTCGCCGGATCACATTATAACAAGCACCTGCCATGTGGATGACCGGACGGAACAGATGGTGTGGCGCGCGGCCCGGCGGCTTGGGATCAAAGTGACAGCCTTTCTGGATTCACATCATAATATTGCGGTGCGTTTCAAGGATGATCAGGGCGAAGTGACTTTGCCGGATCAAATATCGGTGATAGATGAGGCAGCAATTCCGGCGCTGCTTTCCCTTGGGTTTGGCGAGCATAATATTTTTATTTCCGGGGATTTATACCAGAATTACTTTATGAACCGTAAAAGGGATAAAAGCCTCGCGGCCTGCAAATGGGGGGCGGAAAAAGGGGAAAGCCTTATTTTATTTGCCTCCGACTATATCCATGAAATGCAGGCTATGGGCTTTACATTCGAGGTGACGGAATTCGAATGTCTTGATCGCCTGATTGATATCTTAAACGCGGGTGAGGGGCGGAAATATCTGAAGGGGCATTGCGGGCCCTATCGTTTGATCATTCGGCCTCACCCAAAGGATACGCCCGGAAAATATGATGATTATCCGCGAAGAAGCACGCGAGATTTGGTCATCGTGATCAGCACAACAGGGGCGTCTCTTGAGGCGGTTATGTCGGCTGATCTGGTGGCGGGCCTTGGCTCGTCACTGCTCAATGAGGCGAAAGCCTTGGGCGTGGATATTCTGGCGCTTGGCCCGTTGGCTAAAAAAATGGTCAGGAACCGTAAAGATTCTCAAAAAACAATCTCATAATTTCAGTGCGGTTTTCAAGGCCCCTCTGCGCGAGCAGGCCCTTAAAGTCCGCGCTGCAAATATTGCCGCCCCGTTGTTTTTGCAGATCGTAAAATCTTTCTGATGTTATGGCATAGCTTGCAACGTCGTATTTTTCGCCGTTCCGGGCAGCATAATGCTGGTGATAACCCTCCAGTTGATAACCGATCAATTCCAGGCTATTCATCCATTGCCACAGATCTGTATGCTGCGCGCCGGAAATTCTTTGAAGATTTAACCGGTCGAAGGCATGTTTGGTGAGCAAGGCCACAGATTCCAAAGCGGCACCCTTGATGGATCTGTCCCCGAAAACGATGCTGAGTTCCGCAGAACGTGTGACGGGGTTGATGAATTTCAGGCAAAGCACGCCGATATGCCGGGACGTCTTTTTGTCAAGAACAACCAATAATAACGAGGTGGGGTCGGCCATTTCACGGGAAATAATTTCCGCTTGCTGCGCCTTGTTCACGGGGAATCTGCCGTGAATCAGATATTGTGTGGTGACCGGGTCATTGAACCAGCTATGCCAATGGCCTTTGATAATATCCTGTTCGATATTGGGCTGGCGAAGCGTAACAATGGCCCCTTCCAGAAAAATATCGTCATCTTGTGGGTTATGGTCTGTCATAAAACGTCCCCTGTGTATTTATCGATATTAAGGTAGCATAGACCTCAAAAAAGAAAAGACCAATAATGAGTTAGCCAAAGATGCTCAAAATTGATTGCGGGGCTTGATTGGCGATGGATAGCGCCTGTATGCCGAGCTGCTGTTTAACTTGCAGAGCCTGCAGGTTGGCGCTTTCCTTGGCCAGATTGGCATCCACCAGATTGCCAATGCCGATTTCAATGGTGTCGGAGATTTTATCGGCAAATATCCGCTGGGTTTCCAGGGATTTTGATCCGGCGCCAAGTTTGGTCAAGGTCACGCTTACAGCGGCAAGAGAGGCTGATACCGCCGCAAGAGCGACAGAGGCGAGGGCGAGTGTTGAAATGCCCTGCGCTGCGGTAATGCTAATGTTGCCGCCGCCCAATGTCAGATTTTGATGCGCAATTGAGATGGTTTGGCTCGCGCTGGGATTGGTGATGGCGACTATGGCATCCGTCCCGGCGTCAAGTATATTCGTGCCATTGAATTCCGCGTTATTCACAATGATGGAGATTTGATCTCTTAAGGCCTCAAAATCTTCATTCAGGGCTGTCCGGCTTGTGGCATCAAGTCCGGCATCCGCCGCCGCAACCGTCTTTTCTTTCATCTCAATAAGCAGATCTGAAATAGCCCCGGCAGCGGCAAGGGCAATATCGGCAATACTGATGGAACGATCCAGACTTTGCTTGACCGCATTATACCCTTTCAGATCAGCGCGAAGCTTCTGGGCAATGGAAAATATGGCGGCATTATCCTTGGGCGATGAAACCTTAAGGCCGGTATTAATACGATTCTGTACTGTTTCCAATTGGGATGTCGTTTTATTGAGGTTGAAAAGTGCCGACAGGGCAATCGCATTGGTATTTACAGAAAAGGCCATATTCTTGATCCTGTTAATCTTACATAAAGTATGTTTTTTATTATAGCTGTTGACCGGAAGGGTCATTTTCAATGAAGCAGACCACTTCCGATCAGAAGCTATTCAGAATGCGGGCGGTGGTATATCGCTTAACCGCCGAATAGACTTAAGATTGACTGCGGCGCCTGATTGGCAATGGATAGCGCCTGAATACCAAGCTGTTGCTTCACCTGCAGCGATTGCAAATTGGCGCTTTCCTTGGCCATATTGGCATCTACCAGATTACCGATCCCAACTTCAATGGTATCTGAAATCTTATCCGCAAATGCCCGCTGAGATTCCAGGGCTTTCCCGCCAGCACCCAATTTGGTCAGAACCGCATTGACCAGCGCCAGCGAGTTGTCAATATCGGTCAGAGCACTTGCCGCGAGGGTCTGTGTCGTAATGGTTTGCGCCGCCGTGATCGTTACATTGCCGCCGCCCAATGTCAGATTTTGATGGGGAATGGTAATGGTCTGTGATGCGTTGGGGTTGGTGATGGCCACAATGGCATCTGTGCCCGCGTCAATCAAATTGGTGCCGTTAAATTCGGAATTGGCCACAATGATCGTGATTTGATCCCGCAGCGCCTCAAAATCCTCATTCAGGGCTGTCCGGCTGGTGACATCAAGTCCGGCATCCGCCGCCGCAACAGCCTTTTCTTTCATTTCAATGAGTAGATCTGAAATGGCCCCGGCAGCGGCCAGCGCAATGTCAGTTGTACTGATGGAGCGATCCAGACTTTGCTTGACCGCATTATAGCCCCTTAAGTCCGCGCGCAGTTTCTGAGCGATTGAAAAAATCGCCGCATTATCCTTCGCAGAAGAAATTTTTAAACCGGTATTAATCCGGGTCTGGGTGGTTTCCAGATCCTTTGTTGTACTGTTCAAATTAAGCAGAGCCGACAGGGCACTGGCATTTGTATTTACTGAGAAAGACATCTAGCTTTCCTTTCATGAGTTGCATTCTGAATATGTCGTATCCCACATACGGGATATACCAATTAATAAAATGCAAGAGATGTGCCAGTTTTTTAATTTCCATAAGTCTATGAAAAGTAAAGATAAATTTGGAATATTTTTAGATCATGATGGATTTGAAGGAAGATTCTGCCATCAACTAGGCAAAGCTTGCAGCAGGGTTTTCTACATCCGTATTTCAAAGCGCAGAGGATTATCCTTTGCGGGTAATTTTATTGAGCCAAAAATTTTATGACATTAAAAAAATCACGGATCATCTGCGCAGATAAGATGTTTTTGAAAGGTTAAATAGTTTGATTTAACGTGATGGACGTAGGGGATTTATTGACAGATTGTGCGCCATTGGCGCCGTAACGGGCCGCCTGATTTTGGGTTTTGATCACTTCATGGCTGATGGCCTGAATCATATTTTCTGATATTGTCTTCAGGCTTTTGACCAGACGGGTATGCCGCGTTAGAACGGTTTGAAAAAGGCGGGATTCTTGCTTCAGGCTGCGTACTGCTGTTCCATTGCCGCTGGCAGGCAAGCCCCCGCGCGCGCCCAATTCAGACATTTCTTTATGATAGGCGGCCATGAGCTGATTTTTAAGCGGCAAGAGTTTTTCCATTTCCTTGGGCCGATTGGTTTGCAGCAAGATGATTTCGTCAGAAATGACTTTTGTGAGGTCCTTGGTTGTCTGGATGAGCGGGGCTAAAAGACTGTGATTTTCTGAAGCCTCAGGAAAAGAATTTTCGTTGTTTGGCATGTTAATCATTCACTTCCTGCGTTTTTAAGATTTCCCGGTAGACTGAATCGGAAAGCCCGATGCCGCCATTGGCCGCTATTTGATTGGCAATTTGCTCACTCAGAAGATCCTGAAAGACTTCTTCACCCTGCCCGCCGCCAAATGGCCCATCAGACTTTATATCCATGGACATGCTTTTCAGGATTTGCGCCAGAAAAACAGCTTCAAAAGTTTCGGCCGTTTCCCACGCTTTTCTTTCAAAGGCAGTGGAAGGCTGAGCTTGCCTGGTCTTGGCGATTGCCGGATTTTGCTGTAGCTGGGGCTGCTGGCTTTGTATGTTAAGGAATTTTAAATCCATCACATCACCTCAATTTCCGCATGCAGGGCACCAGATACTTTTAAAGCCTGTAATATAGCAATCATATCGCGGGGGCCGATACCCAAAGCATTGAGCCCGTCAACCAGTTCCTGTAAATTTACGCCCGGCTTCAGAAGGGCAAATTTCTTGCCTTCGCCTTCATCAATATCGAGCTCTGTTCTTGGAACCTCGACGGCTTCTCCGCCGCCAAACGGATTGGGCTGGGATACTTGCGGCGTTTCTGTAACACGAATGGTCAAATTGCCTTGAGCGATGGCGACTTCGCTGACCCGGACTTCGCTGCCGATCACAATGATACCGGATCGTTCATCAACGACAACTTTGGCCCTTTGATCGGTCTTGACATAAAGCAATTCAAGGTCCGTGACCAGATTGACCATATTATCAGCGTAAGTTTCAGGCTTGATAACAAGAATGGTCGCAGGATCAATAGCCATTGCCGTTTTAATACCCATTTCTTTATTAATGGCCATGGCAATGCGGCGGGATGTCGTGAAATCAGGCGTGCGCAAAGAGAAAAAGATTTCTTTTTTGGTGAGCATGGAATAATTGATTTCTTTTTCAACAATGCCCCCGTTTGGAATCCGGCCGGCTGTCGGGACGCCCTGGGTTACGCTTGAGGCATCACCGCCGGCAGAAAATCCGGAAACCTGAATAGAGCCTTGAGCAACAGCATAAACCTCGCCGTCTGCGCCTTTAAGCGGGGTGACGATTAAGGTGCCGCCCCGCAAATTGTCGGCATCGCCAATGGAACTGACGCTGATATCAAGGCGGTTTCCCGTGCGGGCAAATGGCGGCAAGCTTGCCGTGACCATAACAGCCGCAACATTTTCTGCCTTCATATTGGCGCCGCGTGTATTTACCCCGAGGCGTTCCAGCATAGCCGTCAGACTTTGTTCTGTGAAAGGGGCGTTTCTTAAGGAATCGCCAGTCCCGTTTAAACCAACCACAAGGCCGTAACCGACGAGCTGGTTCGATCTTACGCCTTCAATGGAAACAAGGTCTTTTATGCGAGAAGCCGCCTGCGCAGGCAGAATATGCCCCATGCCAATCACGCCCATCAGTATGACTGTAAGGAGTTTTTGATATCGTGTCTGCTTATGGGACTTCTGCCGCATATTAATTCCATTTCAGAATATGGTTATAAATTCTCATATCTGATTATGCGAAATTCGTGCCAACAAAATAGGGTGTGGTAAAAAAAATAATAGGTTGTTTTAAAAGGATTTTTTTGTGATTTTTCAAAAATAGTGCCGTTTTGACCGGGGGCGGGCAGAAAAAATTACCGCAGAGGGTAAGGATTGCCGAGTAAAATATTCACCATATTATGTCTATGAAGAGGCCTCAAATTCTGATATCTATTGATTTATATTCTAGGTGATGAGGGCTCTATGGAAATAAAAGGACCAGGACGAATTACGACGCCCGGTGTGTCGCGTAAGGGAAAAAAAGGCGGCGCTAATAAATCGGGTTTTAACGAGATCCTCTCATCAGAGGAAAGCACCGCCGCGCTGCCGCCAAGCGGGACATCCCCCCTGACGGCAGTGAGTTCCCTGCTGTCCCTGCAAGAAATGCCGACCAGCAGCGAAGGAAAGTCAAAGGGATTGGCGAGAGTAGAAGAAATGCTTGGGCATTTGGAACTTATACGTCATGGACTGCTGGCTGGACAGATCCCGCAGAGGCGGCTTAAAGATGTGGTGGCCATTGTCTCGCGTGAAAAAGATCTGTCCAATGATCCTGCGCTGGACGAAATCCTCAATGACGTGGAGTTGCGCGTTAAGGTGGAGTTGGCAAAGCTGGAAATGCTCGGCTAATGGGCTTTGAATCGCCTCAGTAATCTGCAAAAAACCACAAGTAAATCGCAACAAACTGAAGGGCTGGCGCACTAAATTACTTTAGGCGATATTAGCGCTTGAATTGTAGAGTTGAGTTGAGTAGTTTGTCACCCAAAAGAAACCAGTCTTAGCTGAGTTTTTAGCCGAGTTTTTTAAGATGATAAAATAAGAGGTTATTGATGACAACGAAGTTGCCAGAAGGATATAAACCTTCATCAGATGAAAAATTTATGAATGAACGTCAAACTTTGTATTTCCACACCAAACTTATGGACTGGAAAGAAGAAATTCTGCGTGAATCAAAGGAAACCTTGGCCCACCTTCAGGAAGACAGTCAGAAAGAACCTGATATTGCCGACCGGGCCTCATCAGAAACAGACTGGTCAATTGAGCTGAGAACCCGCGACCGCCAACGCAAGTTAATCACAAAAATAGATGCGGCGATTGAACGGTTAAATAAAGGCGAATACGGCTATTGCGAGGTTACCGGAGAGCCCATAAAGCTGGAACGGCTCGAAGCCCGCCCCATTGCAATGATGAGTCTGGAAGCCCAGGAAGAACATGAAAAATTTGAAAAAGTTCACAGAGACTCATAAATGATACTTTGGACGGACAAAATTAAAAAGGACCGCATTCTTCTGATGCGGTCCTTTTGCTTTGTGCGGGAAACGGAAGATGGCGTAGCCTATCTGCCGAACACAAGCTTTGAAATAGTATGTTCCGGCCTTAGAAAGGGAACAATATGTCAAATAATTGTGACCCGTAGCGGGCTTGCTGGACATCGGTGAGCTGGCCCCGCCCGCCATATGAAATCCGGGCTTCTGCGATCTGGGTATGCTGGATCGTATTGGTGGAGCTGATATCTTCTGGCCGGATGACCCCCATAACAGTTAATTCGCGAACCTCAAAATTCACGCGAACCTCCTGACGCCCCTGAATGACCATATTGCCATTGGGCAGAACCTGCGTAACAACAGCCGCAAGTGTCAAATCCACAGATTCACTGCGGTTGACTTGTCCCGTGCCGACATTGGATGTGGTGCTTCCCATATTAACCAGTGATGAGGGATTGACCGCATCCGGCAGAATTTGGCCCAGTTGACTCTCAAGCCCCAGAAAATTTGTCGCATTGGCTGAATCTGTATTCGACCTTGTACGTGTGGTCTGGTTATCAATGCTCGCCTTGTCATCAATGATGATATTGATGGTGAGGATATCACCTATCATGCTGGCCCGCTGATCGCGAAAGAAGTTCTTTGAGCCAATGCGCCAAAGTGAATTTGCTTTATGTTCTACCTGCCTTGTTTGTTGTTCCGGAATTTGAATGATTTTTTGTTGCAGCGTGTTATTTTGCGGAACGACCCGGGTGGTTTCAATTGCGGCAAGGTCGGGTGCTTTGCCGATATCGCCTATTCTGTTGATGGCGCTACATCCGGTAAGCAGCAGGGAGAATAGGCCCGTCAAGGCAATGGCCTTTACGGTTCTATAGCCGTTGTGATGGGGCCTCAAGCTGAAGGTGCCTAAATTATAAGTCATTTTCTAATCCTTGCTGTCTTCTTGTCACGATGGTCATTGTAATTGCGCGATGTTGTTATGGCCGGTTAAAACCCGTACCTGGCCGGGGCCTATGACCATGGCCTCTACGGTTTTGTGGGATTTGCTGTTCATCACACGGATTATATCGCCGCGTCCCCCGTCCTCGATGGCCTTGCCTGTGGCCGTCAGGTTTATTTTTCCGGAATGGAAAACTATGCTGACACGTGCGCCGCGATCAATGATGTTCGGCTTTTTCAGATCACTCAGTTTTATCGGGGCCGAAAGAGTCATGCCGCGCCGGGGAGTCATGCCGATCAACTGGCTTTTTGTCCGAATGATATTACGCCCGATACGAAGCGTTGGCATAGAAGTCCAGCCAATGTCCAATGCCGTTATTTCTTGTCCGGGCGGCACCCGCCGCCTTAATGTTGGTACATGGCTTATGGCGTGGGTTCGCCCGGTGACCATCGTGCTTTTATAGGCCCCGTCATCGGTTGGTACAGAAAGCACGGCGGAGAATTTGCCTGTTTTCTGATGAAAGGTGAATTTTTCTACGGAAATATCTTCAACGGCACTGTCTTCTGGCAGGTGAATGAGGGCATTCTTATTATTGAAATTGATGCCATTTTTTCTGTCGGAGAGATTTTGTGACGTGAGTGCCTGCGCGATCAGATGTTCAAGCTGGGCATGCTTGATGCTTTTGCCTTTTCTGGTCACCGTTATTTGACTGACGCCCCGGCTATTCTGCCAATAGACATCATGTTGCCGTGTGAGGCTGGCCAGATACCGGGTTGAAACAGATGTTTTCTGCCCTGGCGCCGGAGAGTTCATGACCCATATATCGTGACCAAATTCAAGGTTATCCAGCAGATCGCCTAATGTTATGGTCGATTTATTGACAATGGTGTTTGCCTTGACTTCTGCGAGCGCCATTGCCGCCTGCGAGGATAACAGCCCGGATAAGATCAGCATTATGCCACTATAAAATATGGTTTTCATGACGGTATCCTTATCTTAAGTTCGACGTTACGCTCATCATCTCATCGGCTGTACTGATGACTTTACTGTTCATTTCGTAAGCCCTTTGCGCGGTGATGAGTGAGGTAATTTCCGTTACGGAATTCACATTGGAGTTTTCCAGAAATTTTTGTAATACGGAACCAAATCCGGGTGTATTTGGCACGCCGACACTTGCGGCGCCAGAGGCTGGTGTTTCAAGAAATTGATTATTGCCAATGGCTTCAAGTCCGGCGGCATTGGGAAAAGATACCAATTCCAGGCGGCCTATATTCGTCGGGTCGATCTGGCCTTCTAGTTTGACCAGAACCTCACCTTCGGGGTTGATGGAGATATCTGTCGCTTCTTGCGGAACGGTCAGGGCCGGGCCGACCACATAACCTTCCATTGTGACAATTTGACCCGTGGGGCCCAATTGGAATGAGCCGGCACGGGTGTAGGCATCCTCACCGCTGGGCAGCGTTATGCGGAAATAGCCCTTGCCATTAATAGCCAGATCAAGAGCATTGTCCGTACCGATGACGCTGCCTTGTTCCGTGATTCTGTAGACGCCGCCGGTTTTCACGCCGACACCGATCTGAATGCCCGTTGGTATAACGGTTCCCGTATCGGAGGACGCGGCACCAACCCGCTCAATATTTTGATAAAGCAGGTCTTGGAATTCCGCCCGCTGGCGTTTGAAACCTGTGGTGTTCATATTGGCAATATTGTTGGAAATAACTTCCACATTCAATTGCTGGGCGATCATGCCTGTCGCGGCTATACTAAGTGCTTTCATAACGAATATCCTGTCTTTTCAATGCTGGTTTAACCAATCTTTGCCTAACCAATTTTAGCAAGTTGATTAATCGCTTTGCTTTCTGATTCCTGAAGTTTTTCCATCAGTTTTGCGGTTGAGACATATGAGCGGCTAACCTGAATCATTTTGGTCACCTCAATGATGGCTTGTACATTCGATGTTTCGGTCATGCCCTGAAGGATTGTATAGTCCGTTGCGGGCTGGGTTGCTGAATTGGTCGTAAACATATTGTCGCCAATTTTTTTCAATTTTGAATTATCGGCAAAAGAAACCACATTCAATATGGCAATCTGTCCTGCTGTTCTGGAAGAAATGGTCCCGTCGGATGAAATTTCAATATCCGTAACATTGTCCGGAAGCTGGATAGGCTTGCCGCTCTGATCCAGAATTGGCTGCCCGGTGGAGGTAATTAAGGTATAATCATCCGCCAGAGCCAGATGACCATTGCGGGTATAGGCCAATTCCCCGTTGTTCTTTTGCACTTGAAACATGCCGTCACCGCTCAGGGCGATGTCCAGACTGTTGCCGGTTGTTTCCAGTTGACCATCCGTCATATTTCGGGAAATGCCGAAATCCTGAACATAGGAAATTTGCCGGAGGCTTTTGTCACTATCCCCCTCGGCTTCTTTAAGATATTCACCAAACATGACATTTTCCCGCTTAAACGCGGTTGTGCTCATATTGGCAATATTATTTGCGATAATATCCATCTGGCGCCGCATGGCGACCTGATGCGAAAGTGCTACGGATAATGTTGTGTCCATCTTAGGTCCTTTCTGGCCGTTTGATTTTTCCCGATCAATACAATGCATATGTTGTGCCAAATAATTTAATTGATTAAAAACAAGGCATTAAGTTTCATTCGGGCGAAGGCTTCCAGAAAAACGGCAGAGTTTGCCCGGTATTTTTTTCCTTTATATTGGTTGCGGGGGGTGATTTATGTTATGTCTTGTCACGTTAACCATAATTTTCTTGGAGATTGGCGGCGTTGGGGTTACAAGTAATTCCTAACGACTTGTTAACATAAAAACTTTATATTTATTTTATGGAACGGCCTCGAGTGACCTCATACTACTGTGGACGAAGGTACGGTGGACGAAAATTAAGAGGTAGGTGATATGAGTGAAGAAAATGATGCCGAAGCAGCTGCGGACGATCTTGCAGACGGCCTGGAGCAAAAGAAAACCAGCGGCAAGAAAATTATAATTATTGTTGCCGTTGCTGTCCTTGTGCTTATTCTGGGCGGTGCGGCGGCGTTTTTCTTTTTGTCCGGCGGGGAAGAAGACCATGCCGTTGATTTGGAGAATGGGGGCCAGGAGTCCGAATTGGCAGAGGCCGAACCAAAGGAATTGTTGTTTTTGGAGCTGGAGCCCATGCTGGTCAATCTTGATACAGCGGGGGGAAAGCCGAAATATTTGAAGCTTACAATATCGCTGGAAGTTGATCAGCAGGCCTCTCTGGATGAGCTGACGACAAAGATGCCGCGTATTATTGACCAGTTTCAAACTTACTTGCGGCAATTGCGCATCGAAGATCTGAATGGTTCCGCTGGCATGTTCCGCTTGAAAGAAGAATTGCTGATCAAGGTGAATGACGCCGTCTATCCAACACGCGTGAATGATGTTTTGTTTAAAGAAATGCTGATTAACGGATAATCAATAATTATGTCTGACGAAGAAGAAATTGATGATGATGCCGTTGCCGCCGAATGGGAAGCCATGGCGGCGGAAGGCGAAGCAGATCCTGAAGGTGATATAACCGAGGATGACGGCGAAGATGATATGGCCGCCGCCATGGGTGGGACGGACCGGGTTCTGGACCAGACTGAAATTGACAGTCTTTTGGGTTTTGATGGTGAAGAAGAAGACTTTGGCTCAAAATCTGGTATTCAAGCCCTCATCAGTAGTGGTCTTGTGGCCTACGAACGTTTGCCGATGCTGGATATTATCTTTGATCGTTATGTGCGGATGATGTCAACGTCTCTGAGAAATTTCACGTCTGATAATTTTGAAGTCTCCATCGATAATATGA
Source organism: Emcibacter sp. (assembly GCA_026982375.1). Classification (GTDB taxonomy): domain Bacteria; phylum Pseudomonadota; class Alphaproteobacteria; order Sphingomonadales; family Emcibacteraceae; genus Paremcibacter. The sequence goes on from JALSHF010000014.1 coordinate 15,125, forward strand.
CCTCAATCCGGTTTGGGGATTATTTGAATTCCATTCCTCTGCCGGCGATGCTCGCCGTTTTTCATGTTGAAGAATGGGACAATTATGGCTTGATCACTATTGACAGCAATCTCATCTATTCAATTGTGGACGCCCTTCTGGGCGGGCGGCGCGGGACGGCCCCGATGCGGATCGAAGGGCGGCCTTATACCACCATTGAACATACGCTTGTGGAAGAAATGCTGGCGGTCATGTTGAATGATTTATGTGATGCTTTTGAGCCGTTAAGCCCTGTGAAATTCAAATTGGATCGTTTGGAGACAAATCCAAGATTTGCGACCATTGCGCAACCGACAAATGCGGCGCTTTTGATCAGAATGCGCGCTGATATGGAAGATCGGGGCGGGCGTATGGAGCTGGTATTGCCCTATGCCACTATTGAGCCGGTGCGGGAATTATTACTCCAACGTTTTATGGGAGAAAAATTTGGCCGCGATTCCATATGGGAAACCCATTTGATGAAAGAGCTATTCAATACGGTGGTCCCTCTGGAAGTCATATTGGATGAGCATGTCATGACATTGGGAGAAGTGCTCGGTTTGGAAGTGGGGCAGACCATGATGCTCAATGTTCAATCAGATAGCGTCGTTGAAATGCGCAGCGGCGGCGTTCCCATGATGACCGGAAGAGTGGGCAAGCTTGGGCGTCATGTGGCGGTAAAAATAGAAAAAATTCTTGAACATAACAAGGCGGAAGCTTGATATGGAGCTGGTTATTGACAGTGTCATCATTATCTTGATTATTGTCATGATATCTTATGCGGTTGTCCTGAATATCAAGCTGAAAGTCTTTCGTAATGCCCAGAATGAAATGGCGAATTTGGTCGGCAAGTTGAATGAGGCGATTTCACAGGCGCAGAAGGGCGTTGACGCCTTGAAATCGGCCGCGCAAACAGAAGAAGTCCGTCTTGAAAATCTGGTGACCAAATCGCGGCTTCTGGCGGATGAACTGGAAATTATAATACAAAGTGGCTCAAGCCTGGCAGACCGGATTGAGCGTGGTCTGATACCAGCAGAAAATGTTGCGCTACAGAATTTTGATGCAGACGATCATTTTGATGAGGGCCGTTCTGATGAAAAAATGCATGATGAAGAAGATAATGAAATGTTGGAGACACTAAAAAAAGTCAGGTAGCTGTGCTTTTTATCAAGGTTACCCAAAGTTATTTTAGAATACCCAAAGGAAAGAATATGTTGAAAAAATTCCGGTTGATACCGCTGGCTATCATTCTAATGTCGATGGTGCTTGGGATCAAAATAGTTGATTTTTCCTTTGGGGTGCAAAATGCCGTTGCGCAGGTCACTGAGCCTGAAATAGAAGATGCCCCGGTAGAGAATAAAGAAAATACCAAGCAAGAAGAAAATGATCAACCCGCCGCTGAGGCCGCCCCCATGCAGATGAGCGGTATTCCCAGTCGAAAAGAAATAGAATATTTACAAAAACTTTCCGAACGTCGCCGGGAACTGGATCGGCGCGCAAGGGAAATGGATGATCGGGAAAAATTGTTAGAGGCTGTTGAAAAGCGGATTGTTGAGCGGACAGCTTCCCTGAAGAAAATAAAAGAAACTATCGAAGCCTTGCTTGTCAAACATGATGAAATAGAAAAGGCGCAGCTTGTAAGTCTTGTTAAAATGTATTCTGCAATGAAACCCAAAGAGGCCGCAGGCATATTCAACAGCCTTGATTCAGACGTCTTAATTTCAATCGTTGAAAATATGAAAGAGTCTAAAATGGGGGCTATTTTGGCTAAAATGAATATCAATAAGGCGAAAAAACTGACCACTGATCTTGCTGTCCGGAAACAATTGCCAAAAATTGACGGGTGACCACTCTCTACTTATTTTAAAGGATTTACCTGCTATTAACCCCTGAAAGTTATAGTTGTTAACTTGGCGTCAGGGCCATGCATAGGGTAGCAATAAAATAAAGAGGTGTAAAATGCACTTAAATACAGTTTCACTGGAAGACAGGATCGAAAGTATTCGGGAAAAACTGGGTGATAAGGTTGATGTCAGTGATGTCACCTCTATTGTCGGTGAAGTGATGGGATCACTTGAGGGTGATTTTGATCTGAAAGAAGTCCATTTTCAGGACGAACTTCGCGAGTTACTGGGTTTCATTGAGAAAGCCAAGGCCGACTTGTCAGATATCCAGCCAAAACATCTTAGTGAGAATGAAATTCCCGAGGCGAGCAATCAGCTGGGGCAGGTCGTTGATGCGACTGAAGAGGCCGCGACAAAAATCATGGATTCCGCCGAAGAAATTTCCGAATTGGCCATGACCCTTGAAGGGGAAGTTGCGGATAAACTTATGACGATTTCCACTAATATCTTTGAGGCCTCCAGTTTTCAGGATATTACCGGTCAGCGTATGAGCAAGGTGGTAAAAACACTGAATTTCTTAGAAGAGAAGCTATCGCAGCTGGCCACTGCCATTGGGGATACCGATTCTCATCTTACCAATGACAAAAAGAATGATTCTGAGGATTTGGAAAGTGATAAGAATTTACTACAAGGCCCACAATGCAAGGTGACGGCTAATGATCAGGATTCTATTGATGCCTTATTCGATAGCTTTGATTGATTCTGTGGGACGTATTGTGTAGGCTTTGAAATATTATGGTTAATTTTAACGGCTTTCAGATATGCCTGAAAGATTATATGGCAGATTATCCGCCCAAATACGCAATAACAGAATACCCCGTAACAGACTATCTGGTAAGATACCCTAAAGAATGAGCGATATTATTGGCAATATAGGGGCGCCGAACCCCTTAGAAGCAAAAAAGAAAAAATCTGATGATACAACGGGACTTTTTGTTTCTTTATATTTGATTGTTTTGGCATTCTTTGTGGTCATGAATTCAATTTCAAATCAGGATCAGAATAAAGTTGACGCCGCAACAGAAAGTGTGACGCGGGCTTTTAAAAATCCTTTTGAACCCGAGGCTGATTTTGTTGATGTCGCGGCAAATGAAGACGCGGTGACGCCCAATGACGAATTTCATGACCAGATACTTGGCGTGTTTGCCTCGCTCGTCGGGTTTGACGGAAAATATGCGACGAAAGGCGGTGATATCGTCAGGGTGGAATTTAATCCAAATAATTTATTTATGGATGATTCTCATGAATTCAGGCCTGATCAACAGCCGTTTTTGAAACAATTATCCGTTTTTCTTGCCGGCGGACGCAGCAGTGAGAGACGGGAAATTAATTTCGTTATTTCTTCTGGCACAAGCTTGCCTCAAGGCCCAAGATATTGGCAGAATTTGACTATTCTTAGGGCCGGCGCTTTCGTCCATAAGTTAAGCGAAATGAATGTGGCAGAGAATCAAATGTCCATCGGGGTTGTGAAAGGCCCAAAAGAGCAAGTGACGTTAACCTTTCATAACAGGGACATAAAGACATCTGTTCAGGGCCTTGAAGGCCATGAAACACAAAAACGGCCTAAAAATTCTTTAAATGAGCAATCCGGACAAGATCAATCCGGACAAGACCTGCCAATACGGAATGTGCCGGATCGCACGCCCCGTCAACCCATCACGGTTCAGCCCGTCAGCCGCGATAATGATCGGGGGGGCAATAATGAATTTTGATTCTGACAATGCGAAACCCGAAGGCCCATCAGAAAGCTGGTTGATCATTTTTTCAGATCTTCTGGCACTTTTGCTGACTTTTTTTGTTTTATTATTTTCAATGAGTTCCGTACAAATTTCCAAATGGGAAGCCATTGTTGAATCATTGAGCGAGAATCTTAATCCAAGCAGGGCCCAGATACAGGAAGTCGACTGGCAGAATATCGAGGCGGCCATGGTGCCGCAAAAAGAAGCCCTTAGTCTGGAATATTTGAAAAAGATCTTTGTTGATAAGCTGCAATATGATCTTATTTTGAGGCGCAGCAGCGTATCTGTTCTGGATGATCGCCTTGTGATCACTTTGCCGGCTGATTTGATATTTGAGTCTGGTCAGTCCAGATTTTCCGGAGATGCCTATAAATCAATGCAGGAGCTGGGGGCGGCACTTCAATCTATTCAGAATAAAATTACCGTCGTGGGGCATACGGACCCGGAACCGACAAGTGGACGACTTTATCCAACCAATTGGGAATTGTCTTTGGTGCGGGCCATATCTGTCGCGCAACTGATTGAGCAGGCAGGCTATACGCAAAATATTGAGATTTTTGGCAACGGGGCATCGCGTTTTGATGATCTGGATGAGAATATTCCGCTTAATGAAAGATATTTACTGGCCCGCCGCGTGGATATAATTATTCACCGGGAGGACAGGGATCAGCCAGAGGATATTTATGAGAAAAAAACGACCCAATATTAATGAAGCAAATAGATTATGAGTAATCGCATGAGTTTATCAAGGTTGATCATTGTTGTCATTGCGGCTTTTGGCAGCATTATACCGGCCTTGGCCCAAGAGTCTGTACCGGAGTCTGTAAATGTACGTTTCGCTGATCACCCAAGCTTTAGCCGTATGGTTTTTGATTGGCAGGAAAATGTGGATTATCGGCCGCATCTGGCACAGGGCAAGCTCGAAATAACTTTTGAGAAAGCCTCAACGCCGAACCTGAGCCGCCTGTTGAACGATCCGCTTAATTTTCTGACTGATCCGGAATACCGGATTTCTGACGGAAATTTAATTGTCAGCTTTAGGTTGCCCCGGCCCGGAAAACTCAAGCATTTCAGGCTTGGTACCAAAATAGTTTTTGACATTTCTGGTGATAATTCAGATTTAATATCCCCCCGGCAACAGGCAGCACAGAATAGGGCGTTGCCCTCACCTATTGTGAATGGTGAAAATAATACCCGGATCAGCACATCCATAGCGCAACCTGACAATGGCCATTTGATATTGGGCGTTAATAACATATGGGATAATCTCAGATTAAGTTATCCGTGGAATGAAGATGTTCGGGCCGCAGCCTTCATTCGTCATAACCTTCTCTGGGTTGTCTTTGAGGGCAAGAAACGGGTGGATCAGGAAAATCTGAACCGGTTTCTTGGGCTACGGATAATATCCGCCCGGCAGATTGATCACCCGACAATGACCGTTTTATTATATGAAGTGACCCCGGGGCAGAATATCAAAGTTCAGAAAATAGGTCGGGCATGGCATATTGATCTGAAGAATGCTCCAACCCAACCGGCGCATTTGATCGCCGGCAGCAATCAACGGGCCAGCGGTAACAGGGGGGAAAATTTTTTCTATTCTGTGGAGAATGCGGGGGAGGCTATAGTCATTGAAGACCCGGTTATCGGGGATGAGTTGGCCATTGTGCCGGTCATGCTTTCATCGCAAGGGGTATTAGAGGGACAAAAATTTGCAGAGTTCCAGTCATTGGCAACGGCGCAAGGGATAGCGGTTCAATTGATCGCGGATAATTTGAGCATCAAGAGCTATCGAACCGGCGTTAGTGTTGCTGCTAAAGAAGGGGCCAAACAGGGATTAGCCCTTTCGCCTAGCCTGCTTTCCGGAAAACTCGGGGTGATAACAGAGGCAGAAGGCGACGCCGCAGGGACAAGGCTCGTTGATTTTCTGGAATGGAAAAAAGGCCCGTTAGAGGGGGAAGATTATCATGTTAACAAACATGAGTTTCTTTATATGCTGGCCAACTCAACAGATACCAACCGAAATGAAATCCGGTGGAGATTGGCCAGATTTTACCTCGCCAATGGCCGCAGCAGAGAAGCTTTCGGTGTGTTGAATGTGATGTTGGATGAAGACTCCAGACTTATTGAAAATCCTGATTTCAGGACAGTTCTTGCCGTGACCAATATAAAAATGCGCCGTTACAAAGAGGGCGCAAAGCTGTTGCATCACAAGGCACTCATGGCTGAGGAGGATGCTTTCTTATGGAGCGCTGTGGCAAATAGTGCTTTGGGTCATCATGAACGGGCGTTTAAAAATTATAAAAAAGGCGCAGACAGCCTTGCGCGGCAGGACCCGCAAAGCCAAATTATATTCTTGCTCGCGGCAATTCGTTCGGCCTATGTTGTTGGTGACAAGAGTTTCATAGATTTTGGTTTGTCATTCTTGAGAGGCCTGCCCCTTACGGCGGCGCAATATACGCAAGTGGATTATTGGCAAGCGCTTCTGGCGCGGGATAACGGCGACATTCTGCAAGCCGAAGAGATGCTGAGGGGCCTTGTTAAGGCCGGCGTCAGGGAAACGGCATCATGGGCAACGCTGGATCTGATCAATATGGATTTAGAAGCTAAGAAAATTGATAGTATCGAGGCGATTGATCAATTGGAGAAGCTGCGTTTTTCCTGGCGGGGGGATGATTTTGAACTGGGGTTGCTGTCCCGGCTTGGTGATCTTTATGTTGAACAGAATGATTTTAATACCGGCCTTCAAACCCTAAGGCTCGCCGTTACTTTTTTTGAGGGATCACCCAAAACAGCGGCATTAACCCATCAAATGAACCGCATCTATAGTGATTTATTCCTAAAGGGCGGCGCGGCGGTCATGAATCCGATAAAGGCCGTGGCGCTTTACTCTGAGTTTCGGGAGCTTATTCCGCTGGGCAATGACGGGGACAATATGACCAGAAGGCTGGCCGACAGGCTCGTGTCACTGGACTTGCTTGAGGAGGCGGCGGCATTATTGAACCATCAGGTAAAATTTCGCCTGAAAGGGGGGGCGCAATCGGTTGTTGCGGAACGTTTGGCCATGATTTACATGCTGGATTCAAAACCTGATATGGCCATGGGGATTCTAAGGGCCACCCGGGATTCGCAAATTCCGGATGATATTATACTGCGCCGGAATATGATCGAAGCCCGCGCTTTGATAGAGCTGGGCCGGTATGAAGAAGCCGAAGTCATGCTCGAAGAATATAAAACCGAAGAAGCCGATAGCTTACGCGCCGATATATATTGGAAATCTGAAGATTGGGACAGATATATCAGCCACGGCAATCGAATGTTGGGCAACCGTTATCAGGATGATACGCTTCTTAGCCCGCAGGAAAGGCTTGCTGTTCTGCGCTTGTCGGTAGCCTATGTCATAAATAACGATAAAGAGGGGGTGAAAGCGCTCCGTAATAAATATAAAACTCATATGGATAACGGTCTTTACGGCGATACTTTTGAAGTGATCACGGCGGAAAAACAACTGGCGGATATTGATGTGCGCCGCCTGACAAAATCCATTGCAAGTGTCGCAAAACTGGAAAGTTTCATGGAATCCTACAGGGCTGAATTCACAAAAGACATTGCCCGGAATTAAAGGCCAAAATTAAACATAGAATTTCTTGCCGCTTCATTTTAGGGCCCATATTGTTTTTCCGGCGCGCGCTATCCGGAGAGGGGCCCCTGATTGAAACTTTGGATCAGACTGCCAGCCACAAGATGCCACCCATCAACCAAAACAAAGAATATCAGCTTGAAAGGCAGGGAAATCATCACGGGCGGTAACATCATCATGCCCATGGACATCAAGATGGAGGCAACAACAAGGTCAATGATGATGAAAGGCACAAATAATAAAAAACCAATTTCAAAGGCGCGGCGAAGCTCGCTGATGATAAACGCCGGCACCAAAATCTGGAATGGTGTATCCGCTTTCGTTGCCGGCGGCGGTGTTTCCGATAAATCCAGAAACAGCAACAGATCTTTTTCTCTGACATGTTTCATCATAAAGCCATGGAATGGTGCCGTGGTACGGTCAAAAGCCTCTTCTTCTGAAATCTGTTCTGCCACAAGGGGGGCTATGCCGTTGTCATAGGCCTCTTTCATCGTTGGGGCCATGATGAATGCCGTCATGAAAAGGGCCAGACTAACCAGCACCACATTGGGCGGCGTCTGCTGGGTTCCCATTGCGCTTCTGAGCAGGGAAAATACAATAACGATACGGGTGAATGAGGTGACAACGATGATAATGGCCGGCGCGAGGCTCAAAACAGTCATCAACATCAGTAACTGTACAATGCGGCCGGAAAGGGCGCCTTCCTCTCCCATATTCAGAGAGAATTCCTGCCCAAAAGCCGCTGGGCTGCTGATGAGGAAAATCAGAAAAAAACTGCTTAAAGATGTGGCAAACAAGCCCAGGGTTATTTTGTGTTTTTTGATAAATTTCATCATGAATTTTCAGTTCTGTTCCCAATTTTATTTGACGTATGGCCCGTTGTTTGAGGCGGATTTTTCTGAATATTTTGTTCAATGATAATATCCTGATCCAATCCGAGCATAATCAGATGTTCAACGTCATCTCTGCGGATGATCATGAGCTTCCTTCGGGCGTCAACGGGTAAAATCTCAACGATATTAAGGCGTTTGTCCTGGGTTTTTGCCGACCCCGTTGTCACGCGGGCCATCAGGCCCAGTTTTTTGGCGCCGTAAGCAATGATCAAAATCAAAGCGAGGACAAACATCAAGGCAAGGATATATTGGAAATATGCACTTACTTCCATGCTGGTGGCTTTCTGATAATGGTTTGTGATGTCAAATCTTATCTTCCTTTGGGGCGCCGTTATTTATATTCTGTTTTTCTTTCAGGCGAATATTTTCATTATATAGATGGCTTAAAATTTCCGAAACAGGCTGCAGGGCCTTGAGGGGAATATGACTGTCCACATCAAAGCTGGATAGAATTTCCACCAATTCCTCATCTGTTCTGACTTTTACATCATTTTCAAAAGCAATTTTCAGAATTTTTTCCGCATTTTTCCCCGTACCAACAGCCGTGATTCGCGGAATATCGGTGCGCTTGCCATCTCCTTTGAGGGCAACGGCTTTTTGCGTGGTTGGGGTGGTTTCTTCGTTCATTGCCATCTGATGCTAAATAATCCGGTTAAGTATAAAATCTTTCAAGCAGGATAATAGTCACAGTGATCCCATAATGTCAGCTAAATTTTAAGCTATTGAATTTATTTAGCTAATAAGGAATATTGTATATTATCTTATTATATTAACAAAATGTTAATTTTCCGTCTCCACAATAGGATAAATATGGTGTATGCTTAAAATTAGTAAGCATTCTAATAAACTTTAGCCTAATCTGTATGGTATATGATATTTAGGATAAAATAAAATGGACCTGAAATCTATTTCACTTTTCAGTTCTTTAGGTCAGAAAATGGACTGGCTCACAGAACGGCAAAAGGTCCTGGCGCAGAATATTGCCAACGCCAACACTCCGGGCTATAGCCCAAGGGATCTGAAGAAAGTCAGTTTCAAGGCACAATTGGACCAAGTAAATACAACCGGTGGCTTGTCTATGCAGACATCGCGGCAAGGACATATGTCTGGCGCGGGCGCATCTGTAAGCCGGTTTGAAATCAAGGAACAGGATTCGCATATTGCCATGAGGGCGCCGGATGGTAATGCGGTTGTTCTTGAAGATGAATTGATTAAAATGGCTGATACACAGATGGAATATGCCACGGCGGTTAATTTATACCGTAAACATGTCGGCATGTTAAAACTGGCTCTTGGCAAAAGAAGTTAACCCTAAAAGACGATAGCGAGAAGGTGTGTTTTAAAAATGGATCTATCCAAAGCAATGATGATTTCAGCAGCGGGCATGAAGGCACAAGGCACACGTATGCGCGTTATTGCCGAGAATATAGCGAATGCCAAGTCTGCTGCCTTATCACCGGATTCTGACCCTTACCGGCGTAAAGTTGTCACTTTTAGTAATGAAGTGGATAGGGAACTTGGCTTTTCCAGAGTGAAAGTCAATAAAGTTACGCATGATCAGTCTGATTTTGGAATGCGGTTTGAACCGGGTCATCCTGCCGCAGATGAGAATGGTTATATCAAGACTCCGAATGTGAATAGCCTCATAGAAGCCATGGACATGAAACAATCGCAGAGATCTTATGAGGCGAACCTTAATTCTATTGAGGTATCAAAGAAAATGATGATGCGGACTCTGGATTTATTGAGATAAAATGATTTATTGAGACCAGATACGGGCCGAAAATGAATGGGAATTAACAAATGAATATCAAAGCCATAGATGCCGCAAACGCTTATGCAAATGCTTTGAAGGGCCAGTCTGCTGCCGGCGGCGTGGGTAAGATCGAGGGTATTTCCGGTGTTAGTGCCGTGGGCGGAGAGGGCGCGGGGTCTTTTTCAGAAATATTGAAAGCCACGATCGGCAATACGGCAGATGCCGTGAAGACCAGTGAAAATACAGGTATTGAGGCGTTAAACGGCAATATGGATCTTGTGGATGTGGCAACATCTGTGCAAAATGCAGAAATTGTTCTTGAAACGGTCGTCGCTGTTCGTGATAAGGTGATTGCGGCTTATCAAGATATTATTAAAATGCCAATTTAATACGGGAATTTGGCTAATGATGGGATAACGGTATGTTCCTCATTGTATTTTGGGCCTCAATATTGCAATTTTTCTTATAGTATCACAGAAAGCTAAGGCCATGAACGGGGCGGACGTACTAGAAATTGCTCAGGCAAGTATATGGGTCTTAATCAAGGTCGCGAGCCCTGTTATGTTCGTAGCGTTGGCTGTCGGACTCAGTATTGCTCTGGTTCAGGCTTTGACGCAGGTTCAGGAAATGACTTTGACATTTGTCCCTAAAATCATTGCCATTTTTGTCTCCCTGTTTATGCTTTTACCCTTCATGGGACAAACAATATCAGACTTTATGCTACTCATTACGGAACGGATTATAGGTATTGGTTGATCTTTTACCTAAGGAGATATTTGCATTTCTGCTCGTTTTTTCACGGCTCGGTGCCATGTTTATGCTGTTGCCGGCCCTTGGTGAAACGGCCATTCCAATGCGTGTCAGGCTTGTTATGGCTCTGGCCGTTTCTTTTTTGATCTACACGCTGGTTGGCGCCTCATTGCCGGGGATTCCTGGCTCACCTCTTATGTTGAGTCTGTTGATTATCATTGAAATTTTTATCGGTATTATGATTGGGACGGCAATCCGGCTTTTGCTGAGCGCGCTTCATACGGCCGGCACGATCATTGCCATGCAGACAGGTCTGGCGATGGCGATGGCTTTTGATCCGGCCCAAGGTGCTCAAAGTGCGCTGATGTCTACCTTCCTGACCCTGATGGCTGTCGTGTTGATATTCATAACGAATATGCATTATATGATGATTGCGGCCATGCTTGACAGCTATACCCTGTTTCCGGTCGGTGCAGAAATCAACACAAGTGATTTTGCGGAAATCGTCATCCGTACGGTGGCGAATTCTTTTTTGATCGGCATTCAAATTGCCTCACCTTTCATCGTATATGGACTGCTTTTTAACGTAGGGCTTGGCATTGTCGCCCGTCTTATGCCGCAGCTTCAGGTATTTTTCATTGCGATGCCGCTGAATATTCTGATTGGCTTTATGATTCTTGCCATTGTGCTGCCGGCGGGCATGATGTGGTTCTTACAGAATATGGAAAGCAGCCTTGGCGCTTTTCTTATACCAAGGTAGAGTGCAATGGCAGACGATCAGGACGAGTCCCAGAAAACCGAGGAACCCACTGCCAAAAAGCTGCAGGATGCCCATGAAAAGGGTGAGGTGGCCAAGAGTCAGGAAATTCGGCATTGGTTCATCCTGTTTTCCGTAACCGTCATTATATTGATCTCTGCAAAATCAAGCATGGGTGGGATACGAGAAATTTTGGGGGGCATTTTCTCAGCCTCTTATCGTGTGCAAATGGATGCGGGGAGCCTTCAGGATTTCGCGGCAGAAATTCTCGGCGGTGTTTTCTCTTATATGATATTGCCGATTATTATTATTATGATAGGCGCCATTCTTGGGGCCGTTGTCCAGCATGCTCCGGTATTGACCGCAGAAAAAATAAAACCAAAATTAAATAAAATCTCACCGCTTGCCGGACTTAAGCGGTTGTTTTCTCTGCAAAATTTTGTTGAAATAACCAAATCGATCTTAAAAATCATCATTGTTGGTTGCGTCGTTGTATTGTTGGTATGGCCAGAACGCGACCGCCTTGAACAGATGGTATCCACGGATCCCGCAGATATGGCAGACCTTATTTATATTTTGGTATTGCGAATTTTTGGCGGCGTGGTGGCGGTTATGGCGGTCATTGCCGGCCTTGATTTCTTGTTTCAGAAGTTTGAATTCACTAAAAAAATGCGGATGACCAAACAGGAAATAAAGGATGAGATGAAACAAACTGACGGCGACCCTCATGTGAAGGCGAGGTTGCGGCAAATTCGTTTGGAACGCGCCCGAACCCGTATGATGGCCGCCGTGCCAGAGGCAGATGTTGTGGTGACAAACCCCACCCATTTTTCCGTTGCTTTGAAATATGATCACTTAAAAATGCAAGTACCAACCGTTATTGCCAAAGGGGCCGATCATATTGCCCTGAAAATCCGCGAAGTGGCCAAAGAGAATAATATCCCCATTCTGGAGAACCCGCCCCTTGCCCGTGCCTTATATGCCACGGTAGAGGTCGGCGACGAAATTAATGAACCGCAATATAAGGCCGTGGCCGAAGTGGTCGGATATATTATGCGCCTGAAAAAGGGTCAGGCCGCGACCTATCAGCCGAAAGAGCAATGATTTGAGTGAAGAAATTTGAGAAAAGCAGAAATGAGATATTGAGGCCCGCCCCATTTTGAATATAGTGGTGACAAAGAATTGGAAAAAATACGACGATGAATAAAAATGGCCAAATAAAAGTTATTGATTATGCTTTCCTGATTGCCATTGGGGGTATCGGGATTATGGTATCAATGGCCTGCCTCATATTTGCTGCGGCGGCAGGCCTTAATACTGCCGGCTATTATCTGGCTGGGGTCAGCCTTGTTATTAGTGCATTCATCATTGGAAAAATTCTGCATGGCGGGTTTCAGGATTTGCGGATTTTGCCCGAATCCCTTGCGACATCCTTTGCCGTATCACATATAGAAAAGCCTCATGTGGTAACGTCTCTGAAGGGTGAAATGATTCATGGTAACTTGCCGTATCGTGTTTTTCTTAAAGAAAATTTAAGCAAAGAGAATCTGGGGCCGCTTGAGCTTATGGACGCCGAGCAAAAGAAAATAATTAAACCTGTCCTTGCTGCGCTGGAGATAGGGGCAGAAGAAGCCAGAATAGTCCCGCTGATCTCAGACGCGGGTGAAAAAAAATATGCCGAGGTGAAATTGAGCCGGCATAGCGACCATGAAGATTGTATCGGATGGACGTTTTCAAGCTCGACTTCGGAAGTTCAGGCCGAAGTCGACCACTATGGTGACAAAGAATTTAATCTGGATCAACTGGGCCGTTTTCTGGATTGCAGCGACAGCGGACTTGTCGCCCTGTCCGAAGAAGGGCAGGTCATTTATGGCAATGATATTCTGCTTCACTGGCTGACGGGGCAATCGGCAGAGGATTTACAGTTGCCGCGCCCTTTTACGGATTTTTGCTCTGTTGCCCCGCCGCAGCTAAATGGGCAGATACAAGTGAAAACACTGTCCGGAGAGGGGGTCCTGCTGGAATTTCTACCCATTGAGGCCATATTGGGTGATTATAAGAAACAAGACCTTAATCATGTTGGTTTTGCAGGTAATATTAAGGACAAAATAGGGGCGATATATCAGGTGTTTTCCTGCCAGGCCGAGGCCATTGGAAAAGAGGCCGGCGCGGAGAATATTAATATTGATAAATTCTTCCGGGAATCCCCGATAGGTATCGCCATCGTGACAGAACAGGGCGATGTTCTGGAAAGAAACAGTGTTTTCCGTGAATATATTCAGGAATTAGACATTAAAAATACCCGTAGCCTGAAACATATCATTGACCCTGATGAATATAAAGAATTTTACGACAATATTAAGACGACCCTCAGCACGGGGCATGCCAGCTCGTTTGTTGATATCGGCTTTCAGGGCAAGGGCGAAAAGCATGGCCAGATTTATATTACCCGCCTTCATAAATTTGATGATCATGACAAGGTTGTTATTCTGTATTTGATTGATACGACGGAGCAGAAAAATCTGGAGTTACAATTCGCTCAATCCCAGAAAATGCAGGCCGTGGGGCAGCTCGCAGGGGGGATTGCCCATGACTTTAATAATTTGCTCACAGCAATCATTGGGTTTAGTGATCTGCTTCTTGTGCGTCATGGGCCGGGGGATCAGTCTTTTTCGGATATTATTCAGGTCAAGCAAAATGCCAATCGCGCGGCAAATCTCGTGCGGCAGCTGCTCGCCTTCTCACGGCAGCAAACATTACGGCCCAAGGTTCTTCTTATCACCGATGTTCTGGCGGAACTCGCGAACCTGCTTCGGCGGCTGATTGGTGATAATATCACGTTGGAAATGACCCATGGACGCAAATTGGGACATGTGAAGGTGGATCAGGGGCAGATGGAACAGGTGATCATTAATCTATGTGTGAACGCCCGTGATTCTATGAATGACACGGGAAAGATTTCCATTCGGACGCGAAATATTCATTTAAAGGAATCAAAAATATTAAATAAGCGTTATCAGGTCATGCCGCCTAATGAATATATACTTCTGGAGGTGGAGGATACCGGCTGCGGCATTCCCAAGGAACATATGGGTAAAATTTTTGAGCCGTTTTTCAGCACAAAAGAAGTGGGCAAGGGTACCGGTCTTGGCCTGTCAACAGTTTACGGTATTGTCAAACAGACGGGCGGCTTTGTTTTTCCCACCAGCGAGATCGATAAGGGGACAATCTTCAGCATTTATTTGCCGGTTCATCAGGAAAGTTCAAAAGATAAGGCGGAAGTTAAAGAAGTCATTGAAGAAAAACCGACGGTGGACCTTACGGGCAAAGGCACAATATTGCTGGTAGAGGATGAGGACGCCGTCAGAATGTTCGCCTCGAGAGCACTTAAAAACAAGGGCTATAATGTCTATGAAGCCAACAGCGGGGAGGCGGCATTGATTTTGTTTGAAAAGATTGAAAGTGAGCTTGATCTGCTGATTAGCGATGTGGTGATGCCGATTATGGATGGGCCGACTCTGGTTCGAAAAATCCGCGAAACAAACCGTAAGCTAAAAGTGATTTTTATCTCCGGATATGCTGAAGACGCCTTTGAAAAGACCCCCGGCGAAGATGATTTCTATTTTTTACCAAAACCCTTCAGCCTCAAGCAATTGGCAGAGCAGGTTAAAGAAGTTCTTGATGGGGCCTGATTCATATGAATCAGACGATTGTCAGGAGCGTGCAAAGGGTAATTTAAAATAAACTTATGAGAACATAACAGGCCTATTGTAAATATTGTTCATATATTTCAGTAGGTTAAAAATGTTCTTGCTAAAAAGAACAAAATGTGTACATTTGTCTGTGATTGAAACCTTCAACTGACTATGGGATATAAAGGAGACAAATAATGTCAGCAGCACAATTAAAACTCGTGGGACAGGGAAAAATGGATAAACAAAAGGCACTGGATGCCGCATTAAGTCAAATTGAAAGAGCCTTCGGTAAAGGCTCTATTATGAAGCTTGGCAAGGGTGCCGCCATGGAGGTAGAGGCCGTTTCAACAGGCTCCCTCGGGCTCGATATTGCGCTTGGTATCGGCGGCTTGCCAAAGGGGCGTGTGGTCGAAATCTATGGGCCGGAAAGTTCAGGGAAAACCACATTAGCCCTTCATGTGGCCGCAGAAGTTCAGCGTCAGGGCGGGATCGCGGCATTTGTTGATGCGGAACATGCCCTTGATCCGGTATATGCAACCGCTTTGGGAATTGACATTGATGAACTTTTGATTTCACAGCCGGATACGGGGGAACAAGCCCTTGAAATCACGGATACGCTGGTTCGGTCCGGGGCTGTGGATGTGCTGATCATAGATAGTGTGGCGGCGCTGACGCCGCGAGCAGAACTCGAAGGTGAAATGGGCGATACCCATGTGGGATTGCAGGCGCGCCTGATGTCTCAAGCCCTTCGCAAGCTTACGGCCTCAATTTCCAAGTCGAAATGCATGGTCATTTTTATCAATCAAATTCGTATGAAAATCGGCGTTATGTACGGCAGCCCCGAAACCACGGCTGGCGGTAACGCGTTGAAATTTTATTCTTCCGTCCGGTTGGATATTCGCCGTATTGGGGCCATCAAGGAAAAAGAAGAAATTGTGGGTAACCAAACCCGTGTAAAAGTCGTTAAAAATAAAGTCGCCCCGCCGTTCAAAATGGTTGAATTTGATATTATGTATGGCCGGGGTATCTCCAAAAACGGGGAACTTATTGATCTTGGCGTGAAGGCTGGCGTGGTTGAAAAATCCGGCTCCTGGTATTCCTATGATAGTCAGCGAATTGGTCAGGGCCGCGAGAATTCCAAGCGGTTCCTGCAGGACAACCCGGAATTAGCCGCGAAACTTGAAAATCAAATTCGCAAGAACGAAGGCGTTTTGGACGAGGTGATGTTGAAAGAAGGTATTAGCCGCGCCAAAGATGGTGAAGGTAACGACAGCTGATCCTATAACTTGATTATCCCGCTACCCAACTATGAATGGACGCTTTGTAAAGCGTCCATTTTTTTATTTGCGCATATGATGGGGGAAACTATTTTTATAATAGATTGCCCCTGACCCTAGACAGGGGCAGGTGCAACCGCTAAAACTTTAAAGTTAAAGGACATATTGTCTTATGTGGATTGGAAAGGGTATGGGTAAATGAAGGGTACGAATGAAATCCGAAAGATTTTTTTGGATTATTTTGCAGGACAGGGGCATGAGGTTGTGGCGAGTGGGCCGCTCGTGCCTCATAATGACCCGACCCTGATGTTTACCAATGCTGGTATGGTGCCTTTTAAAAATGTTTTTACTGGTGCGGAAACCCGCGCCATTAAAAAGGCGGTCTCCAGTCAGAAATGCGTTCGGGCAGGGGGGAAACATAATGACCTTGATAATGTCGGATATACCGCGCGCCATCACACCTTCTTTGAAATGCTCGGCAATTTCTCTTTTGGGGATTATTTTAAGGAAAAAGCCATCCATCACGCATGGACATTGCTGACCAGAGAATATGGTATCGACCCTGCGCGTTTGATTGTTACAGTCTATCATGATGATGATGAGGCCTATGACCTGTGGAAGAAAATTTCAGGCCTTGCGGATGACCGGATTATTCGCATTGCCACATCCGATAATTTCTGGTCCATGGGTGATACGGGGCCCTGCGGGCCTTGCTCTGAAATTTTTTACGATCACGGTGACCATATTCCGGGCGGCTTACCCGGCAGCATTGATGAGGATGGCGACAGGTTTGTTGAAATCTGGAATCTGGTTTTTATGCAATATGATCAGCAGGCGGATGGCACGCGTATAAAACTTCCCAAACCCTGCATTGATACGGGTATGGGGCTAGAGCGAATTGTCGCGGTATTGCAGGGCACACATGACAATTATGAAACCGATCTGTTTAAGACATTGATAGAGGCCTCTGCGAAATATAGTGGTGTCGAGGCATATGGCGATAAAAATATCTCTCATAGGGTTATTGCGGATCATTTGCGGTCGGCCTGCTTTTTGATTGCCGATGGGGTGCTGCCGTCCAATGAGGGCCGCGGCTATGTATTGCGGCGGATTATGCGGCGCGCCATGCGCCATGCCCATCTTTTAGGCTGCAAAGAGCCCTTGATGTATCGACTGGTGCCAACGTTACTGCAAGAAATGGGGCAGGCTTTCCCCGAATTGCTCAGGGCGAATGCGTTGATTACGGAAACACTGAAGCTCGAAGAATTACGTTTTAAAAAGACTCTTGAGCGAGGGCTTAAGCTTTTGGAGGATGAGGTAAGGAAAATACCAGAGAAGGGCACACTTGCCGGGGATGTGGCCTTTCGCCTTTATGATACCTATGGTTTTCCGCTTGATTTGACGCAGGATGTCCTTCGGGCGCAAGGCCTGTCTGTTGATGAGGATGGTTTTAAACTTGCCATGGAAAAACAAAAATCCGAAGCCCGCGCCGCATGGAAAGGCTCTGGCAGCGAAGCGACCGAGACGATATGGTTTGATGCCCTGGATGCTCATGGGGCTACGGAATTCCTGGGCTATGGGACAACAAGGGCAGAGGGTAAAATTCTTCTGATTCTCAAAGATGGCAAAGTGCAAGATACGGCAGAAGAAGGGGATGAGGTT
>JALSHF010000015.1 GCA_026982375.1 Emcibacter sp.
GGGGCCGATGTAGCTATTGAGCGCCGTGGTGCTGACCCGTTCGTAAAAACGTATGGACGGCAACAGCTCGGAAGATACCGTAAGATAGGCCTCGGGCATTAATTCGCGCACCAGTTCAGCGGCCTGTTTCTCATGATCGCCGTTAGCAAAGCTGTTCATAAAACAGATGGAGACGGCCTTGACCTCTTCGGCTTTAAACAAGTCAATGGCCGCCCTGACGTCATCCAGACTTAATGGGGCAATCTCCTGACCATTACGGTCAAGCCGCCCGCCAACCCCGCGCCGCAGATATCGCGGCACCAGCGGCACCACATTGGTGCAGCGGTTATTATATTGCTCTTCCCGAATGCCGCGCCGCATTTCCAGGGCATCGCGCAGGCCTTCGGTCGTGATCAAGCCGCATTTGGCCCCATTGCTGGTCAAGGTCGCATTGGTGGTCACCGTCGTGCCATGAACAATCGTGTCCAGATTTGCCGCCAATTCTTCCAGCGTCATGGGCGGGGTCATGGCCTCGGCAATATCCGTCAGGCCCTGAATAACCGCAATGGACGGATCAGACGGGGTGGACAAGGTTTTATGGATGCGGGTGTCATGCCCGGCCTGATCTACGAAAAAATCCGTAAAGGTTCCGCCAACGTCAATACCAATTTTCAGACTCATTTAATGTTCCTCTTATTTTCTATCTGTGACCTGTATCACGATCGCCATGGCGGTATCCCCCGCCGCACAACCACTAAACAAGCCATAACCACCGCCCTTCAGGGCCAATTCCTCAATCAATTCAATAACGCCGCGCATCCCCATGGGCCCTTGGGGATGACCCCAGATCAAAGAACAGCCGAAATTATTCATGGTCCGCACATCAATGCCGAATTGATCCGCAAAAAACAGATCATTAACGGCAAAAGGATTATGGGTTTTAATGGCGTCAATCTGATCAATGGTAATCCCCGCCTGTGTCAGGGCGGCATTTGCCGCCGGAACCGTGGCTTTTGGCATATAGGCCAATTCCACCCGCGCCTGACCAATACCCAGAATCTTCACCTGAATACCGCTGTCCTGACTAAGCTCTTTCGCCTTTTCCGAACTGGCCACGATCATGGCCGCATTGCCGTCCGCCGGATGGGTCTGACCGCCAAAAGTAATCGTCCCGCCAGCCACCACAGGCCGCAGCTTGGCCAGGCCTTCTGCGGTTGAGGTCACAAGCCCCTCATCACCGTTCAACTGATTTGCGATTTTCTTGAAGTTTGGAGTCGGCACATCAAACGGCAAGGTCATATAACGTTTTTGAAAGGCGTTATCATCGGCCAGAGCGTCCGCATATTGTTCCTGACGCCGTAGAACAAGGTCATGCTGACGCGCGGAGGTGATGTCATAATCACGGGCAACATTTTCCGCTGTGGCAAGCATGGAGTGCCCGCCCATCGGATCAAACCCGAAATTATCCATGGTCCAGTTTTCTGTTTTGCCCGTCCCGCCCGGCCCCTTTGGATTAGGGTAATAAACCTGCGGGCCGTTCGAGACACGATCCGCCGTGACAATCAAGGACGCCGTAGCCTGACCCGTTTCAATTTCCTGCGCGCCGTTCAAGATACAGCGCACCCCTGTGGCGCAGGCCTGACCAATGGTCGGGCCGCTCACATGATCAAGTCCTGCCATCCCCGCAAGCCACGGCAACCCGTAAAAAACATGCTGCTGCGGCACCGATGTCCCCAGCACGCCATAATCAATAAGCCCGCCGTCTATATTGCGCCGGGCCAGCTCCTTAACGGCCACATGAGCAGCAAATTTAAGGCTGTGAAGATTGGAAAGGCTGCCCTGCCACCGGCAAAAGGGCGTTGACCAATAAGCACCATAAGGGATCTCTGCAAGGTAAGACATGGGAACTCCTGTATATTATAATGGGTTTGCCCTGATTTTTTTAATCATTTAATGAATACCCGACCCAAAGAATAGGGGAAAATACGCCCTTGAAACAATTGATAGTTTCTTATGATTTGACTTAGAAAAACTAATAGCCAGAAAAATATATATAAAATATATGGTTAAGGTTAAATTATAGCATATTTTTGTAAAAAAATCGTGAAATCTTCATAAATTTATGTTAGTTGATATAAGTATTTCTAAAGTGAATAACAAGACTCACCGCGCCGAAGGCAAGTATGAAAGACAGAAAAGCATCATGGGCCGCAATTTACCAAATTTAAATTCCATCCGGGCATTTGAAGCCGTGGCGCGGCATTTAAGCTTCACGCGCGCCTCTGAGGAATTGAATGTCACCCAAGCGGCGGTCAGCCATCAGATCAAGGGATTGGAGGCACAATTGGGCGTGATGCTTTTTCGCCGCCACAACAAAGGTCTGCTTTTGACCAAGGAGGGTCAGGCCATGCTTCAGCCCATGACCAATGCCTTTGATCTTATTGCCGATGCCACAAATTTGATATTCAACAGTGAAATTCAAATTTTAAAAGTGTCAATGCTCAGCAGTTTTGCCACAGGGTGGCTCATGCCGCGCCTTGATAGATTTTATACCGAATATCCCAATATTGATATAAGAATCATGGTCACCAATAAAGATTTTGATCTTTTAAAGGCCGGTGATGTGGATATTGACCTGCGCTACGGCGATGGCAAATGGCCCCATGTGGAAAGTCAGAAATTTCTGCCGGAAGAAATCTTTCCCGTCTGCAGTCCGGATCTGCTCAAAGGCGGCTTGCCCCTAAAGACTCTGGATGATCTGGGTCGTCATATTTTGCTGCATGACAATAAAGTGATTGGCTGGAAAGAATGGCTTGATGATGCGGGCATCAAGGGCGTGGATTATAACCGTGGCCCGGGATTTTCCCATTATCACATCACCCTTCAGGCGGCAACCCTTGGCCATGGCATCGCCCTTGGCCGAACGCCTTTGGTGCTGGAGGCTTTAAAGAAAGGCGATCTGGTTCGCCCCTTTGACATCAGCCTGCCAACCGGCATGGGCTATTACGTCATCAACACCAACACCGCCACCGACAAAACAAAAGTCCGCGCCTTCACAGGCTGGCTGATGGAGGAGGTCAGGGTGTTTGAGGAGGGTGAATAATTTAAAGACCCCTAAACAAAGGTGGTTTAAATTGTGGTATATCAGGCTAAATCATTTCATATTTATTAATCCATACGCTGCCGCATTAAAATCGACTTACTCTGCCCCCCCCATTGATTGTTGGACAATTCTATCAGACATTGACTAACCACCAATGATAGTACAGTATTCATGGTCACCACTGTGGGTAATCAGATATAAAGTTTTCGTTATGTCTAGAAAAAATACAAACGGGGCGTTAATAGTATTAAATTATTGGGAAAATTTACATGGGACGAGGTCGATACTATCTAGGTAGAGTATTAAAACTTGGGAATTTAAATCGCGAACGGCTCACTGAGGCAATCCAAGAACCCAAGACAATAAGTGTTGGTAAGTTCCAATGGACATTTACAGATATGCTGGACAAAACTAACGAGACAGAAGGTTATATTTTTGCTCGTTTGGCCAAATATTCACAAGAAGGTCATATGACGATTGTTGATACAGACACTAACTCTCAGAAAGATGCCGTTACTGAAAATTTACTTGTTGCGAGTTCGCCTTTTGTGTATTTACCTGAATTTTCAGGCATTGCTTATTTACATGTTTGGCATGGGATAGAAGAAAATGTTTTTCGTCGCCGGTTTAAAAATTTAATTGAAGAGGCATTTAATAAATTTTTTATCAACTGTGAAATTGAGCCTATAGCGGATTATAGGGCTTTTATATCCAAATTGCAGGCAATTGAGGAAATTTCTGAAATTCACGCCAAAGTATATCCTCCAAATCCACTTTTTGGTGATTTATGGAAGGATTTAAACGAATATATTAAATCCAGAAATGCTACAGAAGTTCAGATAGTAGAAAAAAGTACTGATGAAGATGGCTTGAGTACTGATTTAGTGAATTTGATAAATGCTATAGTTAAAAAAAATATTGATAAAGCTGAGAGGCCTGCTTCCCTGGCTGATGCAGCTCTTCTTATGGCCGCAGATGGATATGGCACAGGTAAAGTGATTGGTGTGACAAAGGATGAGAATGTAGTTATTCGCACTGCAGATACCCAAAAAAGCTTTCTTTTTGATAAAGAACCAAAAGGCAGTAAGCTGGCAGTTGAGGCACAAAGACAATTTGCTAAGGTCTCAGCAGAGCGAGATATGAAACATTGAGCAGCATTTTTGACATAATCAGAAGGACAGTAATATCTCCTGAATTTTTGGTTACCATATTTGCTATTCTGATCATCATTCTTAAGCCAAATTTTCTTTTACTTATCTCAAAAGCATTATCTGAAGCTCCTGATGGGGTGAAATATATAGCATTAGTTCCAGTAGGAATTACATTTTGGTGTCTGAAACAGTCAAAAACAATATTATTTCCTTCAGAAGATGCACAAGGCCTGTTACAGAATTGGCCAAACTTCCGATATCTAAAAACGCGTGTATTGATAGGAATTGTTTATCAAGGATTTTTTTGTGTGTCCGGGGTTCTTGTATGGATAACTGTACCAAAATTTGACAATTATTGGTCGGTTGTTGTTATAGGGATGGCAATTATCGGTTCTGTAGTTGGTGCTGCAACTTTTTACTTAGCCTCATTAAATGTAGCAGAGATGACAAAGCGCCATACATTATAGGCTTTGAAAAATCAATGGGGTCAGCGGAGAGAGAAAAAGTTAATAGCTTTACCTATCGGCCAAAGGCCGAGGTAAAGCTATTTGAGCAGGGGTAACTCTTGGCCAGAACTCTATGGCCAAAATCAGGTAAAAACCGCCTGAATGGTGGTATATTCTTTTAGGCCGTCGACGCCGAATTCGACGCCGATGCCGGAGCCTTTGACGCCGCCGAAGGGGACGTTGGGCTGGATCATGCCGTGCTTGTTAATCCATGCACTGCCGCATTCAAGGCGTGAGGCCAGCGCTTTTGCCTGTTCAATGTCATTGCTCCAGATGGAGCCGCCGAGACCATTGTCGGACGCATTGGCGCGCGCGATGGCATCGTTCACGTCAGTATATTTGATGATCGGCAGGGCCGGGCCGAACTGTTCTTCATCCACAATTCTCGTGCCGTCGCTGACATCTGCCAAAATGGTCAGGGGATAAAAATATCCCGTCCCCTCTTCGGGATTAGCCCCGAGCAGAACGCGCGCGCCGCCCGCCACCGCATCCTCGACCAAATCTCTGACTTTGTTATACTGCATTTCATTTTGTACAGGCCCCATGATCATATTTTCATCAAGGCCGTTCCCCATGGGTATATTACGGGCAAATTCGGTCAGGGCCGCGCAGACATCGTCATAAACATCCGCATGGACATATAATCTTTTCAAGGCCGCGCAGGTCTGGCCACCATTAATGAAAGACCCCCAGAAAAGCCCCTCGGCAATGGCCTTGGCATCCACATCCGGCAGGACAATACCCGCATCATTGCCGCCCAGCTCCAGGGTCAGGCGCTTCAGGGTCGGGGCCGCGCTCGCCATGATTTTTTCGCCGGTGGCACATGATCCGGTGAAAATGATTTTATGAATATCCTCATGCTCGCTCATCATCTGGCCCAGATCATCCCGGCCACTGATCACATTTAAAACGCCCTTGGGCAAAATGCCGCTGATCAGTTCAATCATGCGCAACGTGCTGAGCGGGGTATAGGGGGAAGGCTTGATAACCACGGTATTGCCGGTGCGAAGAGCCGGGATCACATGCCAGATGGCAATCATCAAGGGCCAGTTCCACGGCGTGATCGAGCCAACAACACCAATAGGCTTGCGGTGTAGTTCCACGCGGCCCTCTTCATTATCCTGAATAACCTCTACGGGCAATTCCAGATCGGCTGTAAAATGAGTCCAGGCCTGACAGCCGCCAAGTTCAAAGCGTGACCCGACACCATTCAGCGGTTTGCCCTGTTCCTGCGTCAATAATTTTGCCAGTTCCTCTGCGTTATCTTCCAAAAGTTTGCCAATGGCATGGCAGGCCGCCTTGCGATCCTCATTGCTTACCTTGCTCCACGACTTGAAAGCCTGCGCCGCGGCGGCGACAGCGGCGTCCAGTTCTTCCCGACCCGCCACCGGACATTTACCCAATAATTCACCCGTAGCCGGATTGAATATATCCATATGTGTTGCGGTTGGCACAGACGCGCCATTTATATATAAATTATATTCCATCATAGTCTCCATTATCGTCTCGGGTGATTAGTTTTCTGCTTCGTTTCTTCTTCATTTCTGGGCAATGTTATTTATGGATCATTCTGACCACTGTGGCCCCCATATCAGGACAACCCGGCAAGATGACTTCGCCGATACGCGACAGGTCTTCGCTGTCATATATGGCAATATCACAGGCCGTCCCGCCCACGTAAACTTCCGTGCCATCAGCGGAAATTTCCGTCTGATAGTAAGAATGATCCAGATCTATACGTTTGATTGTTTCAGCCTTTTCCAGATCAATTTTAAGCAGGGTATTATAAGCGGCATAGGCGGTTTTACGATCTGGATGATAGACCGTACTGAACAGAACCTCTGGCTCTCCCTGAAAGTCAATCATATCAAATTTTTCGGTCTTAAGATCAAGGGACAGCACCCCCGTACGGTAACGGGCCATGTTATCTTCGGCCATATCCGTGCGGGCATAATAGATCGGGGTTGAGAAAATGCCGTTATTATCCCAGCTGGGCCAAAAAGCCAGCGCGTCGGGCTGCGACAGATTTTCCTTTGTCCAATGGCGCAAGGGATAGGCCACCTCATAAGCGCCCGTTTGAACATCTATTTTATAAAAATCCCAGCCCATGGCATAAAGCGCACCGCTTTTGGCCGTCATCAATAGATGAATCCGGCGCGGCATGGGAAATTCCCGGGCCACCGCGGCCTCTAATCCGGCGTTTGTTTTAAAAACACTTAAGCGCGGCTCAAGGGATTCAAACCGGTCAAGATGAATTTTTGTCGGAATATCATAGGAATAAATCTCGGAACCGTCCGGACTTAAATCTATGCCATAATTCCATGTTCTTTCGTCATCCTTATAATCAAGGTCGGCACGAAAAACCACATTACCGTCTTCCAGTTCAATGCCCACAATGGACTTCAGGCTATTGGTGACCACATAAGCGATTTTACCATCCGGCGAGATCACAATATTCTGCGGAGCGGTGCTGTCGGGTATGGTGAAGGTTTTTTCAACTTTGCGGGCTTTTATATCGATAACAAACAGCTTGTCCGGGCGCGCGCCAACAATCATATATTCTCTGGTAATATCTTGCTTAGCGCTATCTTCTTTGGCATATGGCAAGGGGGGCACCAAAAAAGACAAGAGAAATACTGTAAGAATAACCGGTAATTTATAATTTTTTTTCACAATCTCAATCCTCTGGCTCAATCCTCTGGAAAAACGGCTT
This sequence comes from Emcibacter sp., assembly GCA_026982375.1. Taxonomy (GTDB): domain Bacteria; phylum Pseudomonadota; class Alphaproteobacteria; order Sphingomonadales; family Emcibacteraceae; genus Paremcibacter. Next base: position 7,453 of record JALSHF010000015.1, read on the forward strand.
GTAATTTACGCCAATTCTTGCGGGTATCCTCCAGTTTTGACCAGTCGGGATAAGTATTGACCGTGTCAGGAACAGCGGCAGGCCACCAGCATGGGTCAGAGCAGCCATATAAATCCGCCTCCATGGGCTGACAAAGGGAGGCAACGCCCCCGAACGGATCCACTTCCCATCCGGGATCAACCGATGTGGTGCAGCCCGCGATGGATTGCATGGCAAAAACTTCTTCTCTGGCGCCCGCATCACCTGACTGGGTAAGCTGGTGGGCTTTTTTATTCATGGGTTTTAAATGTTTCATGATCTTGATCCTGCTTACATGATAGGCGGATTATTCCAGCGCTGTACGGTGGCAATCAAATGCGCTTCTGCGGTCAATATTCTCTCTGCGTCGCGGTAAGTGGCGATAATTTTCAGGTCGCCCGCATTATTTGTACCATATTTCCGCTCTGGATTTGGGCCGGCTATGGCCGGAATGAATGTCCCCTCTGCGGTAATATGGCCGGCATATTTTGCATCCTGCATGGCTGCGGCGGCCGCGCTGTAATTTTCCGAAGACCACGCCACCGGCACCATGCCAAGCGAAATATCATCATCCGTATTGGCCAGCCCGTCAGGGCCATTTGAATAACCGGTTGCTTCAAATTGCGCCATGACTTTAGGGATAGGCCCGCCCCCGCCGCCCACGCGAGAGATGCCATAATCCGGTGTGACTTTAATATAGTCAACTTGAGTATAGATGTTCATCACAGCATTATCCTCACCCACGGCGAGCATCACGGAACCGGCCATTTCCTCCTCCGCCATGGCCGAAATAACAATACGGCCCGGCGCTGTGCTTTTGATGGTAACTTCGGCCCCGGCAATGCTGACATCACCAGATAAATTAACGCCGCTGATGACAATTTCTGTCTCTTGGCCGACCTTCAGGGCCGATGGGACAATATTCATAATACCCTGCTTTATAATACCATGGGCATCCGCCGTTTGACGCCATGCGGTAATGATCATGCCATCTTCGGGATGGTCTCGTTTAAAGAACCGTCCTGTCATGACATTGCCGCCTTCGGATGCGGCCCATATCTGATGGTATTTCTGGTCGCCCAATGTGGCCGCGCCGCGCCATTCATAACCGGAATGAACGATGGATTTCCCCGTGCCGACTGCGGCCCTGCCATCAGAATAAATCAGGTCATAAGTTACGTCATAGCGATCGCCGCCAACCGCCGTTACCGTCATAATACCGTCCATATAACCCCGGCCCGGCAGATGTCCAACCATACGCCATGCGCCGGACATATCTTGCCATTCCGTGGCTTGCCATTCATCCCAGGACGGGGTTTTCAGGGGATACATCTGGCCCAGTTTTTCCGAAACAGGGCCCAGGGCATCCGCCCGCCAGTCCCGCTCCCGCGCGAGCATCTGATATTCGATAGAGGCCCATTGGCCCAGATGCATATGAACAAGATTTTGCCATTCCTCGCTGTCCCGCCGCTGCAAAGCCACACGGGCATAGGTATGGCAGCGCGCGCACATGGCCATAAGGTCAGGATCTGCACCTTGTTCTATTATATTATGTTTGCGCTCCAGAACATCCCGGTGCGCCGCCGTTTCGGAAGGCGCCAACCCTTGGGTATCCGCCAGAAATTTTACCAGACTGCGGCGGTCTTTCGCGTCAATATCCAGCCCGTGAAAAATCATCATGCGGGCGATATTCATATCCCAGCCTTCGGGCGTTTTCCGTATCTGGCTGATGCGGCTGAAATTTCCGTCCCCGGATTCCATATGACAACCGGAACAATTATCCGCGAGCAATGCGCGGCCCGCCTGCATTTCAGCTTCTGAAATATTAAGCGTCTTTACCGTCTTTTTCCCGTCATCCGAACAGGCCGATAAAAACCCGCTCAAGAGCAAAATAAAAGTCATAGACAAGATATTTTTTAACTTCATGTTTTGTTCCCGTAATCCAGAGGCCAAAAAAATTAATTTTTAAGAAAAAAGGCGGACTTATAATCAAGCCCGCCTTAAAATCTTATTGTTCTAGAAACGCGTGCGTACATCAATACCAATCGTCCGCGGACGGTTGGTTACAATACGTTGACGTCCGGGCGTCTCTGCGGCAATTGAACGGCTATCTGCCAAATTGGCATGTTCATTGGTCAGATTGTCGACAAAAAGCGTAATTTCCCAACTGTCTCGAATAACACCAGCCCTCACATTAAGTGCCGTCCATGCCGGACGCTCGCGTTGTTCGCCATTATTTGAACTAAAGCTTCGACCATAATGGTTAAAGTCTGCCCGAATGATACCATCCATTTCATTACTCATCGGGAAGATATATTCGCCAGATGCCGCAACAGTCCAATTAGGCACGCCCTGAACATAATCGCCGACGGAGACAACCGGGTTTGTACCCGGATCAGTGATTTTTGCATCCGCATACCCCAAAGCAAAAGTCATTGTCAAACCATCAATTGGGGCCGCAATCACCTCAATCTCAAAGCCTTTAACTTCGGCCGCACCAGTATTTAATTTAGCCTGGAAGCCACAAGCCAGCCTGACCTGCTGGATAACATCATTCCACTTGATAAGATACGCAGAAACATTTAAAGAAACACGATTATCTGCTAATTTTGACTTTAATCCCGCCTCATAACTCCAGAGGGAGTCCGAATCAAATGTTCTTACTTCAGCAGGGTTAATACCCAAAGCCGCCATCTCGGCACCGCATAAGCCTAACGGTAAATTGCCGTTGGCACCACCAATTCGGAACCCCTTGGAAGCAGACGCATAGACGTCCAGATTTTCACTTACATTCGCCTGAACAAGAAGTTTAGGGTTAAAACCAGATTCTGACTGTTCTACTTTATCAAGCAATGGGTCCTCGGGAAGACGAGAAGGACCATCATTGGCAAAACCATCTGATTCAATGAACGCATCGGTTTCTGTTTTATAATAACGGCCACCGGCGGTGATGGAAATCGCTTCTGAAACATCAAAGGTAACCTCGCCAAATGCCGCATATTCTTTCGTATTGAAGAAATTCTCTGTTTGAAAAATCAAATCACCCGGCACGATATTGGCCGGACCGCCCACAGCCGCATTAAATGCAGCATTGACTCCAGGCTGCAGGGCTGGCGGATATTGCAGATGATTTTTAGTTCTCTGATAAAACACCCCGGCCGTAAACTGAAAAGGCCCGTCAAGCGCAGAGGTATATCGCGTTTCATGAGATAACGATTTAAACCGTTCACTTTCATCCAGTGGGGATTCAAGAGGGTCCAGTGGAACCCCTATCACATTATTAAAAAGAAAATGCAAGAATGTGGCTTCTTCTTCTCGCTCATCAATAAATCTATTAAAGTAGGACGTAGTAGATACGATAACCCCGGAATCCATATCCCAATTCAATGTCCCGCTGGCTAAATACCATCGGTCTGAACCTGGCTCTTCAGTATCAAAGAAACGCTTTTCGGTGAAGTTGTCCGGGGAAATATCCGCAAATGGCAATCCGTCCGCCTTAACTTTTTGATACATAAACTTTGGCGTGAATGTTAAATTTTCGGAAACCTGTGCCTTTGCAGCAATTTGAAAGCCTCCAAAGGTTTCGTCATCTACATTTTCATTGGTCTCGAATGCGGGGGCTGTATTTACAACCTCTGCACCGGTCTGGGCATTGGTCCATGACGGAACATATTCCCGATCAAAAATCCCTGAATTCTGCCCGAAATAGGCCATTACACGCACGGCAAGCTTGTCATCTATAACAGGCATATTTATTGACGCATCGACGGACCAGTTGATATCGCCTTCCTTAACCGTGGACAGGGTTCCATGCACCGCACCAAAACTCTCATTAAATTCGGGCTGCTGCGTGATCAGACGGATTGTTCCGCCCATAGAGCGCGCGCCATAGAGCGAGCCTTGCGGGCCGCGAAGCACTTCGACCCGCGCCACATCAATCACCCGTGGCTGAAGGGACGCCGGCATAGGCGTATCATCAATATAAAAACCCGTTGTATTATCTCCAAAAACGCCGCGTATTGCCGGAGAATTAGAATTAAACCGGCCATCCGATTCATTACCAAAACCCAGGTTCGGTACGCGAACCGCAAAATCCGCAAATGAATTCACACCCATTCTTTCCATTTCCTGCGCGCCGATGGCGGTCACGGACATGCCGGCCTCCTGAATGGTCTGCTCTCTTTTCGAGGCCGTAATGACGATTTCTTCCAGGCCGCCAAATTCTTTTTCAGCGTCTTGCGCTATGACTGGTGCCGCAGATCCCAGAGCTATCAAGGCTGTCAGACAAGTTGTCCCGGTTAATTTCCGCCATAGTTTTGGACATAAAATCGATTGTGTATTTTCCCGCATGGTCACTTCCTCTATTTTTTCTATGAATATATTATACGCATTATTATTGTTATTATTTTTCCCATACTAACATCATACATATGCCGTTTTCTTGTCTGAGCGTGACAGCAAGGGCGTTGCAGAGTGACAAATATTTTGTTCCCCTGCTTAACTCTTGAGCCTGTGAAGTTTCACCAGAAGCCTTGAGCTCTTATCCTGTATTTGATCTGTATTTGCTGGGTGAGGTTCCAAATTCTTGCCGAAACGCGCGGCTGAAATGTGCCGCGTCATTAAAACCCCATTGGAAGGCAATCTGGATGATGCTGTGGTCGTTGAAATGTTTATTTGCCAGTTGCCGGCGGGCTTCGGCGAGGCGGCGTTTGCGCACCCATTCCCCGAATGATACGCCATCCCTCTGAAACAGGCGATGCAAATGCCGCGTGGAAATTCCGCTTAACTCCGCGATCATCGTTGGTGATAAATAGGGATCGGTAAGATGCTGTTCGATATTTTTCCGAATTCGGGAAAGCTGGCGTACTTTGAGGGCCAGCGTCCGTTCCGGTTCATGCCCCCGAAGTGTCGCGGCCAGAAAATTAAGCAACGATCCCCGAACTGTTATCCTGTCTTTTTCTTCTATATAGGCAGCCTCATTATAGGTAGACTTGAGAAAATCCCGAATAACCGCCCCCATTCCAGACATGCCGGATATGGTGCGGGCTTCCTCAATACGCCGGTTCGGCATACAGGATTCCAGAGTCTCCCTTGGGATATGCAGGGAAATCTGCTGCATAAATCCATCGTAAACAAATTCAGAGGGATAGCCGGAATCAATCAAAGCCATATCGCCGGGTTCAAGAAAGGCCTCATTATTGCGCTGTGACAGAACCGCCCGGCCTTGCATCTGCATGATAAGGAAACAATATTTGTCATCGTCATGGGCGATTTGCTTGCGGGATCGCACGACCTTATCCGCATTCATGGCAATACCCGCAACATCAAAACCGCCAATATTGCGTAAGTCAATGGTACCTTTGAAATTGGACCAGTCACTGGAAAAGGTTTGAAAGCTCCCGCAGACAGCCCTCAAAGACTGCGCCCATAGCTCCGCATGGTCAATGGGAGATATTTTCTCATTGGGATAAACTATTTCCATTCGGTCCCTACTATATTTTAATTGAAGCTATCAATATCACGGCCCTTTTATCAAGGCTCATCATTATAGTTTCGGGAATGTTACCAAATGTAATCTTTCGCGTCAAATGTCGGTGATTTCAGTGTAATAGTTCAGGCCGATTAACGACGGGCGTTAACTTTTTGCCAGGCTCATGGCTTCGGACAAAGTCTTGTGATCGCCGATATGGTTGGACAGGATCAAAATCAGCTTGGCATTCATAACCTGCACCTGATCTTCTTCCATGTCCCGCTGCATATCAATCAATTCCTGATAAAAATCATCGGGCCGCTCTATATTTCTTTTTAAATTCAATGACATGTTTATTCTCCGGTAATTTTATTTTTGACCTGTTGCCCGTGCCAAGGCAGCGATAATTTTTCCTTCATCAAACTTTCGCCATCTGGCGGCCACATGATGATCCGGACGGATGAGATATACGGCGCCGTCCTCTGCATCATATCTTTGGGTCAGCAGGCCGGCTTTATCTTCGATCTGCGCCCCCACCGTGATCACCTGCGCCCTTATATTGCCCAGCTTGATTTCGGATTTATCGGGCGCATCCCCAAAAACCAGCACGGTAAAGTCATCACTTAACTTATTCAGCAACCAGCCTTCCGCGCCGTCCGCGATGATCGGCGCATCGGCGCAGTTGGTGCCCGGGGCCACGCCGGCCTCAAAACCATCCTCATCCGCCGTATTCAGGGAGGAATTCACATAAGGCGTTGGCATGGACAAACGGCCACTATTAACCAGGGGGCGGGCAAATTCATATTTCTTCGACAGCTCCAGAACCGCATCCCGGAAAATACGGCTGCTTTTGCTTTTCGGTGTGATAAAATCAGTTGAGCGCGTGGAATTCAACAGATTGTCATCAGCGGCAAAGGCGCGTTCTTCATCATAGCTATCCATGAATTCGATCGGCGCATCACCGTCCATGACCATTTTTAATTTCCATGTGAGATTGTCAATATCCTGAATGCCCGTATTGGCACCGCGTGCGCCAAAAGGCGACACCTGATGCGCCGCATCACCGGCAAATAATATGCGGCCATACCGGAAATTATCAATGCGGCGGCAGGCAAATTGATAGATAGACACCCATTCCAGCTCAAATTCCGTATCATTGCCGAGCATGGCCTTGATCAAAGGAATGACATTTTCAGGTTTCGTCGCCTCTTTCGGATCCGCGTCCCAGCCCATTTGAAAATCCAGACGCCAGACATCATCGGACTGTTTATGAAGCAGAGCCGATTGGTTTTTATGGAATGTGGGATCAAACCAGAACCAGCGTTCTGTGGGGAAATCCGCCTTCATAACCACATCGGCAATCAAAAAACGATCCTGAAAAAACTGGCCCGTGAAATCAGCCTTGACCATGTCGCGCACCATGCTGTTGGCCCCGTCACAGGCAATCATCCAGTCACATTCCATGGTAAAGATGCCGTCCGGCGTTTCCACCTGCAGACTGGTATGGTCATCATGCTGGGTCAGGCTGATCAATTTATGTTTCCAGCGCAGGTCAATGAGGTCACTATGTTTCATGACCTCATCCACCAGAAATTCTTCACAGTAATATTGCTGAAGATTGATCATGGCCGGCATCTTATGACCTTTTTCAGGCAGAAGATCGAATTCATAGGCCAGGTCTTCCTTGAAGAAAACCTTGCCTACATTCCAGCTTATGCCCTTTTCAACCATCTTGTCCGCAATGCCAAGACGATCCCATATTTCCAGAGGACGCTTGGCATAACATACCGCCCGCGATCCGATGCTGACCGTATTATTATCATCCAGAATAATCACAGGAATGCCAAGCCGCGCACAATCCAGTGCCGCAGACAACCCAATCAGGCCCGCCCCGATAACAATGACGGGCTTTCGCTTTACGGTGCCATTTTTCTGGTCATCCGATTGTACGTATGGATATTCAGGCCAAGTATATGTATTTAACATTACGCATTTTCCTTGTGTCTAGTGATCTTAATACGGGGCGCGGTTACCCCTCCAGGTCTTCCCACATCTTCTTGTCTCTCTCTGCGGTCCAGATACGCGGATCGCGAATGCCCTGACATTCATCATAGGCACGGGTCACATCAAAAGGCAGGCAATGCTCAAAAATTACCCAATGACCATATTTTGGTTTCAAGGCTTCCAGAGTGGCTTTATAGGTACTATTCAAGTCCATACCCTTGGCCTGACAGGCCTTGACCGAGCCATACATATCGCTGATGAAGGCACGGGTTTCGGTTAGCGCCTCCATACACTGATCCGCATTCATCAAGGCATCACCCCGCCCCGGCACCAGTTTCTCGGGCTTCATCGCCACCAGATTATCCAGAGTTGCCGGCCAGTCTTCAAGATAGGCATCCCCCGTATAGGGCGTCGCGCCAAATTCAACCAGATCGCCGCTGAACAGCACCTTGTCATCAGGCAGCCACGCAATGGTATCGCCCTTGGTATGACCGCGTCCGACCTGTTTCAACTGCACCTCGACACTGCCGAGCCAGATGGTCATTTCACCCTTGAACGTCTGGGTCGGCCATGTGAGTCCGGGGACGCTTTCAATGGCATCAAACAGACGCGGAAAGCGTTCATATTCTGATTTATAATCCTGCTCGCCCCGCTCGACGATCAGATCCCGCGTATCCATGCTGCAAATTATATGTTCGGGGCTATAGCCGCTGGCCCCCAAAACACGCACCGCATGATAATGGGTCAGCACAACATATTTAATTGGTTTATCAGTTACTTTGCGAATTTCTTCAATAACCAATTGGGCCATCACAGGCGTTGCCTGCGTGTCCAGAACCATGACACAGTCATCGCCAATGATGACGCCCGTATTCGGGTCACCTTCTGCGGTGAAGGCATAGGCATGCTCGGATAATTTGGTAAAGGATATTTTCTTTTCTTCCATGTCGGCCTGAGAGGCAAATTTCTTGTCGGTCATATTTTATTTTCCCTGATTATGGCTGTGATGTTTTTGTGATTTCATTTGATACTGTTATAGATGTTAAATAAATAACTGTCTGTCCACATAAATGGGGACAGCCTAGTATAGCAGATTTGTGAGGAGAGGGTTATCCGACGACGGAAATAAATTCCAGACACAGGCTGAATAATTCATTCTGAGAAGAAATACCAAGCCGCGCATAAGCCCGTTTGCGATAGGTGTTGACGGTTGATTTCGCCACATTCAAATCAAGTGATATGGCTTCAGAGCTGTAGCCTTGCAAAATCCGAATGCAGACCTCTCGCTCCCGCGTTGTCAATTGGCCGAATATCTCGTTTTTCGCCCCGAGCAAATGCGTCATCGCATCAGGAGAACGGCTCAGCGCCACCTGAGTGATGATTGGATCAGCTAATTCGGAACTATGTCCCTTCAGCTCAAGCAAACGGGAATGTTTAAAAATCAAATTGGTCAATATGGGTAGAATGCGGGATAAATCATTGAATTCTCGCGGCGCAAAACGGCCCCTGTCCGTTAGGCGGTAGAAACTGCAATAAATGGTATATTGACGGGTTTGAAGCAGACTTGAAACCTTGTCAACCAGTCCGGTATCCTTAAAAAAACGATCCTGATAGTCCTGATCATAGGCCGTGGTCGGCATATAGGGCAACAGCGTCATTCTTATATCGTCCGGCCTTATATCACTGGATTTTTTCAAGCCCTTCCGTGCCGGCGCAAGCTTGGGGTCCTTAACATGAAACCCTTCTGTATAGGCATTGGCGAGGCTCTTGCAAATATCCGCGTCCAGCTTGCTTTTGGTGAAAAGATGGGCCGTCGTCCCATCGTTGTTATTAATGAAAACCGCGCAATGATCCACGCCAACCGCCGCATTGACCAGATCAAACAGGCTGTCTTCAAATTCCGCCCGTCCCAGCTTGCAGATGGTTTTATTTAATTTGGTCAACCAATCTTCTGACCCTGCGATGGAAAAATTTTCTTCTGACATGACGTCCATTATATTTATTCTGTATATTTATTCTATTCTGCGTTCATTATGGAGATAATTTGCCCGAGAGACAAGCCATTCCCGAACAGACGAAACCCTTCCGCCGGCCTGTAAATAGGCCGCGACCTGACCGCAAACATGCGCGGTGCCTATGCTTGCCCCCCCGACCCTTGCATTTTCTGCCTGCCTCGCCTGACCTGCCTGACTTGGGGGAGGGTTCTGATCAGGGCTGATGTCCCGCGCACATCCCCCGAAATCGGCCTGAACAGAATCAAGAAAAGATATTTCCCCCACCGCGCAGCGGGCGTCCCCTGTCGCCCGGATGACCCCGGGATAAGCCGATGGATAGGTCGCACGGCCTTGCGCAGGAGCCGCCGCAATGAGAATGTTTCCCGCCGCCACAGCTTTGGCACAGGCTTCTTTCAATATCTCGCGGTCCTCCCGCAGGCCCAGACTTAAATTGATCACAGGGACCTTTTCCTGCACAAGCCAGTCAATGGCCGCGGCCACTGACGCCGCCGTCGTTATCCCGCGCCCATCAAAAACCTGCGCGTTATACAAGGCGACCTTTGGGGCATAATGCAGAATAACGTCACAAACAGCCGTGCCATGTCCAAGCGCATCTGGCTCAGGCACTTCTGAGATTCTCTGTTCTGTTGTATCTGCCAAAAAAACGCGCCCGGCCACCACATGCTTTTCCTGACTAGCCGATAACCCGCTGTCCACCAGGCCGAGGCGAATCGGTCTTGTCTTCATGGCGTAACCTCGGTTAAAATGCCGTTCTGCATGGAAAAAATTCTGTCCAGATTATGGATCGCGCCCACATGATGACTGATGATAATACGGGTTCGGTCCGCAAAAAACCGATCAAGCATATCCTGAAATTCCGCCTCGGTTTCCTGATCGACAGCCGATGTGGCCTCATCCAGAATCAATATCTGTGGATCCATCAACAAGGCACGGGCGATGGATATACGTTGTTTTTGCCCCCCGCTCAGGCGCGCGCCCCGCTCCCCGATGTGGGTATCATATCCCTCGGGCAGGCTCTGAATGAAATCATCAATACGCGATGCCCTGGCCGCGATGATCACTTGATCCATCGTGGCCTCTGGCACGCCGTAGGTGATATTCTCCTTGACGGTGCCATGGAACAGGATGGTATTTTGATCCACCACCGCGATAACCCCGCGCAATTGTTTCAGGGACATATCAATATACCGCACGCCGTCCATTATAATGCCCCCGCTAATGGGATCATAATGACGGTGCAGCAAATTAATCAGCGTTGATTTGCCAGAGCCGGACGGGCCGGTGATGAGAATTTTCTCGCCGGGGGAGATATGCAGCGAGATATCACGCACCCCTTGGGCCCGTGCCTTGTCATAAAAAAAACTGACTTGATCCAATATTATATCGCCGCGCGCCTTGCCTTCGATCAAAACTGGTTTTTCAGGGTCATGAATCAATATTCTTTGCTTTCTCAGCTCCCGCACCCGCACCAGACTGACCATCGCGCGCTGATAGGCCACATAAAGCCCGAGGAACGTCTGCACCGGCCCCGTCGCCCGCGCCATATAGGCGGAAAAGGCGATGAGCGTGCCGATGGTCGCCGAGCCTTGCGTGATATAATAGCCGCCAAGAATAAAAACGCCGGCGGTGGCCGCGCTGGTCAATAATCCGGGGATACCGCCGGTCATATGGTTGATGACCTGTAATTTCAACAGTTCGTCCAGATAGGAGCGATTAAGCTTTGACAGCCGTTCCTGCTCACCCGTAGTCCCCGACATGGATTGAATAAATTTAACCGACGACAGGGTTTCAATGAAAAAGCTGCTGATGTCCGATGATTTTTCCCGCAGGGTTAAACTGCCCTTTTCCACCAGGGGCCGCATTTTTCGCAGGAATATAACCTGCAAAGGCAGCAGGGCAAAAGCAATCAGGGTCAGCTGCCAGCTGAGCATCAACATAATGGCCAGACTGCCGATGAGGGCCAATGTGCCATTAACAACAGCCAGAAGGCTATCGGTGGCAAAGCGCTGAACCTCGGCCACATCACCGTCAAGACGCGAGACAATATCACCGGTGCGCCAATGGCCGAAAAAATCCGGCGATAATTTCATAAGACGGCCATAAACATCTTCCCTGAGCTGAAATAAAATCCGGCCCGACAAAGCCACATATAGCCACCGGTTAAATCCGCTGACGACAAAAACGATAATCGCCATAATAATGATCAGCACCGCAAAGCGGATCACCACATTCATATTGCCCGCCATCAAGCCGTCATCAATCAGTATTTTCGTAAAATATGGCTGGGCCAGCGCGAAACCTGTCATACAGGCCGCCAGCAGCATGACAAGACTTAAGGATTTGACTTCGGGGCGGATAAACCGGCCCACCCATGCCAGCGCATTCTGGCGCTTTCTTTTATTTTTCTCCGTCTGATCCAAATCAAGTTTTCCTATTATGCTTCTCATATATTTCTGGTCGTATATTTCTGGACAATAACCAGTTCCGCGCGGAAGTCACCTGCGCCGCCTCGGCCCCGAAAGCCGCCGCAGTTTCACGGTCAGTTTTCTTTGCCGCCGGAAATGTCATAAGTTTAACCAGGGGAATGCCGTCAATTTTCCAGACCCCGCGCGGATGATCCGCCGTAACTATGACATCTTCGAGCGCGATCAAACCCTCTTTAACCACGGGTTTTTGACAAATTCTGGCGGGCTGTGTCATGATATCCGGGTGAGAGGGGCCGCCGCCGCGCGGCCATAGGCGGCGCGCCTTCCAAAATGCCTCCTCCGGCCAGCGTTCCTCGGCGGCGTAAAATTCCCGCCCCATAAGGCAGCCCGCTTTAAAAGCATTATCGAGTCGTTCCTGATAAAATTGAAGGGCCAGCTCTTTATCTTCCGGCTTTTTAAGCAGACTATTGATCACAGGTGCCGCCGAAAGACCGCTGCCAATGGCATAAAAAATACCGTTGCCCGACAAAGGGTCAAGGGCAAGGGCGCCGTCACCCACCACCAGAAAATCATGCCCGCCGGCAGTAGCCGCCTTACTGACCGCCGCCGTTCGAACGGAAACACCGCTTGCCCGCCCTATGGCCCCGCGCAGCCACAGCTCGGCCTCGGGCAATATTTTGATTAATTCTGAAAAATAATGCGCCAGCCCCGCTTTGGGAGGAAGCTCGCCCTTTTCACTGCTGATAAATATCTGGAGAATAGCCGTCCCCTCGCCGTCCCTGAGGTACCACGCCCAGCCTTTTGGAAAAGACGCCACCGACGTCATGGCGTCAAGATCAGGGGAAACCTCATAAGATTTCAGCAAAGCAGAGGTTGCGGGCCCGGACGTAAAATCACCTTCTGCAATATCACCCCCTTTGCCAAGCTTACTCTCACGCCCCCGCGCCTCTACCAGAAAATCTGCCTTGATCCTGGCCTTTTGATGCGGGTGCCCCCCTGAAGTGGCATATGAAACCTCCCAACCGTTTTCTTGGCGCACGGCCTTTTCCACGCGGCCATGAATGATCTGAACGCCTTGGTTTTTTGCATCCCGTAATAAAGCCTGATCGAACGTTTGGCGGTTGAGGATATATTCCCGGTTCTGGGCTTGAGACTGGCCATTCCAATGGGCCGCGCGGGTTACCATGGGGCCAATACTCGCCGTCGCCGCCCTAAATCCAAAATGCTGCAAACTGGTGCGCGGGCGCTCAGAGATCCCCTCCCACGCCGGAAAAGGCCGGGGCCGGGTGATGATCGTCGCAGAATAGCCAAGATCAACAAGGCCGCATGCGGTAAAGACGCCTGCCGGCCCGCCGCCCATAATCACGATTGACCTGTCATTATTCACCATCGATCCCCTCCCTTCACAGATTAAAAACACCGATATTATATTCTAGAGTATTATCAGGTCTAATTAAAGCAAGCTGATGATGATTATTATATATTGACCCATGGGATATTGTCCTATTATTATGACTAATCGTCATTTTTAATGTATATTTGTTCGGAAAAACGAAGAAATATAACGAAAGAATAGGAATGTACCTACAAAATAAAGAACAAAAGCTTTTGGACCTGCTCAAAGTGAACAGCCGGTTAAGCGCGGCGGAATTGGGCCGGCAATTGAATTTAGCCCGGTCTACTGTCCATATGATGTTGACACGCCTCGAAGAAAAAATCATCGACAGCTATACCATAAAATTAAAGGATTTTGATGCTGACAATCACTCAAGCTGCTATGTCTTAATTACCCGTGATCCCAAAAAATCCAAAGAGATAGAAGAAAAAATGCGCGCCATGGCAGAAATAGACAGCCTTGTAACGGTGGCCGGCCTTTATGATTTCATTACCGTGATCAGAACCCGTGATAACCGCCAAATGGACCGGGTCCTCACCGAGATTGCCATGATGGATGGCATCATCAAAACCGAAAGCCACATCATCCTGTCAGAAAAATTTGATCGTAAGCTATAACAGGGTTACCCTCTTGTTTATGTCCGCCTTTAAACGTCTGGAAATACCCATGACTTCATTCCAAAATATATTATCACTTGCAAGGTTCCAACAATTACATTTGGCGGGCCGCTTTCTTGTTCTTGCCATAATATTCATTCCGACAATCAGGGTCTTCACCTACCCGCCTCTCACGGGAAATATGCTGGAGCCTGTATTTTTTATCATGATCAGCCTCATAGAAATTCTTTTTATTTTTATTTTACTGATCACAAAATGGCGGCATGGTTACCCGATTAATCACTTGCCGGCCATTCTTTGGATCGGCTTTCTTGTCTGGGCCGCCGTCGCTCTCTTCAATATTCCCAATATGCCCCTGAAAGCTGGCGGCATTATCGTCACAACGCAATTTTTCATTCATTTTTTCTTTTTTGTTGCCGTGAGCAGCTATTTAAAAATCCAGCCTCAGGCAGGCCGCCTGCTCATATTTTCCATCCTGCTTTCGGCTGTTGTTTTTATGCCTTTTTTCTGGTTAAAGCTATATGGAACCTATGATAGCCCTGGTTTCGACTGGGCCTGGTCATTACCCGGGTTTGAGAATGTCCGGCATCTGGATTATTTTCTGGGCAGCCTCACAACCATTCTGGGGCTTTCCCTCCTGACCAAAAGCTTTAAGAATTTTTCACAGCTTCTCACAGGTCTGGCTTTTCTTATGTTGTTTATCTGCTGGGTCATGCTTTTCTGGAGCGGCGGACGCGGCTCAAGCATTGCCGCCGCCGCCGCCATTGGCGGCCTGTTGATATTCTTCAAACCCCCGGGCTGGCAAAAAATCTTGTTCTTTAATTTTGTTATTATGATTCTCGCGGCTGCAACATCAATATTCCTGCCTGTCCCAAATGGATCTTATGGCATATTCAGGTTCCTGACAAAAATTACGGAGGCAGAAAGCATTGCCAGCTTCAGCGCAGGACGCACCGTCTTTTGGGCGGAAGCGATTAATGTCTGGAAAGAGAATATCTGGTTTGGAATCGGCGCGGGTCAAACCAAAACCGTGATTCAATCTGCCTCCGGAACATTTGCTCAACCCCATAATATTTTTATTCAAGCCCTGCTCGCTTGGGGCGTCATCGGGGGCTTGCCCTTTTTAGGCGGGATTTTCACAATATTCTGGACCAGGGGCTGGGCGCTTTACCGCACGCCGGATCAAATCGGCATGATGCCCTTGATTGCCTATGGCCTTGCCCTCTCAACAACCCTGAACGCTCTGGTAGACGGCGCGTTATATTCCCCATTTCCAATTTTTCTTTTTGTTATTGCTGTGGCGGTAACCAGAAACCATACCCATAAGTCTATTATCGCATCATAATTGTTCAATTTATGTTGACAAATGTCTATTTTTCAAAGAAATAATCGAATTAGAGAACAAATTAAGCAATAAACACAGGACAGATCATGAATATTCAAGAAATCTTTAGCCAATTGAACCTGACGGACAATGACCTTGGCGGCGGAACATTGGCCGTTCATAGTCCGCGTGACGGCGCGCTGATTGGCATGGTCCGCACCGATACGGCCAAAACGGTAGAAGAAAAAATTGCGGCCTCTGCCGCTGCCTTTAAAGACTGGCGCATGGTGCCGGGGCCTCGGCGCGGCGAATTGGTCCGTCTGCTTGGGGAAATTCTTCGGGAAAAAAAGGAGGCCTTGGGCTCACTCGTTTCCCTGGAATGCGGAAAAATATATCAGGAGGGCCTCGGCGAAGTTCAGGAAATGATCGACATCTGTGACTTTGCTGTGGGCATTAGCCGTCAGCTTTATGGCTTGACCATTGCCTCTGAGCGGCCGCTTCATAAAATGCGCGAATATTGGCAGCCTATCGGGCCGGTGGGCATTATTTCAGCCTTTAATTTCCCCGTGGCCGTATGGGCCTGGAACGCGGCATTGGCTTTGGTATGCGGCGACAGCACCCTCTGGAAACCATCGGAAAAAACGCCGCTGACAGCCATGGCCTGCCAAAAAATATTCACCGAAGCCTGCAAACGTTTTGGCAAAGATGCGCCGGACGGCCTGAGCCAAATCCTGATCGGCGAGAAGGACATCGGGGAACTTATGGTCGATGACAAGCGCATTCCCGTTATCAGCGCCACGGGCAGCACCGCCATGGGCCGCATTGTCGGGCCAAAAGTCGCCGCCCGTTTTGGCCGCAGCATTCTTGAGCTTGGCGGCAATAATGCCATCATCGTCGCCCCTTCCGCCGATCTTGATTTGGCCTTTCAGGGCATTTTGTTTGGCGCGGTCGGCACCTGCGGGCAACGCTGCACCTCGACCCGGCGGGTATTTGTCCATGTGGATATTTATGACAAGCTGGTGTCGCGCCTGAAAAAATCATATGAGGGGTTATCCATTGGCGACCCCCTTGACCCCCAAACACTGGTTGGCCCGTTGATTGATCAACAAGCCTATGACAATATGACGGCTGCCCTTAATCTGGCTAAATCAAATGGCGGCGAAATCATTGGCGGCGAACGGGTCATGGAGGCTGATTTTCCCGAGGCCTATTATGTTAATCCGGCCATCGTGGAAATGACCGGCAAGGCGGATAATGTGCAGGAAGAAACTTTTGCGCCGATCCTTTATATTTTCAAATATACTGATCTGGCAGAGGCCATCCAGCGCCAGAATGATGTGCCACAAGGTCTGTCATCGGCTATTTTCACCCGTGATGTTTTGGAGGCTGAGACTTTCACCTGTGAAGCAGGTAGTGATTGCGGCATTGCCAATGTCAATATTGGCACCAGCGGCGCGGAAATCGGCGGGGCTTTTGGCGGTGAAAAAGAAACCGGCGGCGGGCGCGAAAGTGGGTCTGACAGCTGGAAAGCCTATATGCGGCGCATGACCAGCACCCTGAATTACTCAACGGAATTACCGCTGGCACAAGGCATTAAATTTGACGCAAATGATTAGAGCATAATATGACCGGCCCTTTATCCCCTGTAAAGGATTCCCCCCCCGCCGTCCTGTTATGCGGCCACGGCAGTCGATCACCAAAAGCCGCCAAAGAGCTTAATGATCTGGCAGAAAATATCCGGCGGGAAATACCGGATCAGCCGGTCAGAACCGCTTTTCTGGAATTTAATGCTCCCGGCATCCGAGAAGGCCTTCAGGCATTCTATGATCAAGGCATCCGCGACATCATCCTGCAACCCGTCACCCTTTATAACGCGGGCCACACCACCCGCGATATTCCAGAAATTATTTCTGATTTCACCGCAAGTCATCCAGATATACGGCTTCGTTATGGCTCATTTCTGGGGCTTTCCCCCGCCGTTATTGAGGCCGCCGCCAGTGCCGTCATGTCCGTCATGCCAAAGGGGCGGGCAGAAAACTGTCAGTTGCTCCTTGTCGGGCGCGGATCAAAAGACCGCCTGATCGCCGATCAGACCATTAACCTTTGCCGCAAATTGCATGAAAGACTTGAGCTGGGGGATAGCCGATATTGTTATAATTCTGGAACCACCCCGCGTCTTGGCACGGCCCTCGCGCAAGCGGCGGCGTCACATTATGACCATGTGATCATCCTGCCATATCTCTTGTTTTCAGGGCGTCTGCTGTCTGATATATATGCTGAGACAGACCTTGCCACAAAAAAATATCCCGAATTTTCCTTTCACAAGGCCCCGCCCCTGGGGGGGCAGAGCCAGATTGTTACGGCAATTCTGGAAAATATCAGAGCATTCTGCGCCTAGAGCAATGCCAGACTTATTTCTCTGCCAAATTGCGGAAATCAAAAACCCGCCGGGCTTTGCCTGCGGAGCGGGGGATGCCGCCCGGCTCCCGAACATCTGCCTTCACACTCACCCCGCAGAGATTTTTAATGCTCTTTTTCAGCTCTTCTTCAATATGCGACCTGTTATGATCATCTGAAAAGGCTATCTTGGCTTCTGCCACAACCGTCAGTTCATCCATGACTTTTGGCCGACGGATTTCGCAGAAATAATGAGGGGTCAGCCGTTCGTCCCGGCAAATAATCTCTTCAATCTGGGTCGGGAATATATTGACGCCGCGAATGATCATCATATCATCTGTTCGGCCAAAAATCCGCGCCATGCGGCGCATTTTGGACAGGGAACCCGGCAGCAGCCTTGTCAAATCCCGGGTGCGGTAACGTATGATCGGAAAGGCTTCCTTACAAAGTGAGGTAAAAACCAATTCGCCCTCTTCGCCGTCGGGCATAAGTTCGCCGGTTTCCGGATCAATTATTTCCGGATAGAATAGATCTTCCCAAATGGTCAGGCCATCCTGGGTTTCCCCGAACTCAGAGCCAACGCCCGGGCCCATCACTTCAGAAAGGCCGTAAATATCAACGGCCTTCACATCAAAACGCTGCTCGATCTCACGGCGCATCTCTTCGGTCCAGGGCTCTGCCCCATGCATGGAAATTTCAAGAGAAGTCGAACGGGGGTCTATGCCAGCCTTGTCAAAGGCATCCGCCAGTGACAACATATAGGATGGCGTTACCATGATGATTCGCGGTTTGAAATCCATAATAAGCTGGATCTGCGCCGCCGTCGCCCCGCCAGAGGCCGGCACCACCGTACAGCCCGCGCGTTCTGCCCCGTAATGGGCGCCAAGCCCGCCGGTGAACAAGCCATAGCCAAAGGCCACATGAACCATATCGCCGGCCCGCCCGCCGGCCACCCGAATGCACCGCGCGATCACTTCTGACCAGACATCAATATCCTGCTCGGTATAGCCGACAACCGTCGGCTTTCCCGTTGTGCCGCTTGAGGCATGAAGGCGGGATATTTTTTCTGTTGGAACAGCAAAAAGACCAAAGGGATAATTATCTCTGAGGTCTTTTTTAACTGTGAAAGGAAATTTTGCCAAATCGCCCAGCGCGTGAAGGTCGTCTGGGCGGACCCCTTTTTCATCAAAAGCCTTTCGATAAAAAGGCACATTGTCATAGGCATGCTTGAGCGACCATTTCATACGCTCTAATTGAACCGCCTCAATTTCTTCCCGGCTGGCATATTCAAACCCGTTAATCCCTGTAAACATCGTCATTTTATTATTTTTCCCTATTTTTAAATTTTAAGTTATTATTTTAAGCCGCTTTTGCCCCCCTGGCAAGATCCACGCCCGCGTGCAAAGCATCCATATTCAATGTTAAAAATTTCTTTGGTGATATGGACCGCAAGGCACTCTCAATAGTTTCCAGATCAATATCCTCTGATAATTCTGCAATAACGCCGGTTGCCACCACATTGGTTATCCGCTCTGACCCCAGGGCAATAGCGGCGGCGCTTAACGGCAGTTCAATGACCTTGAATTTTCCCTTTGGCGGATTTTTCGTGCGCCTCGGGTCGACAATAACCAGGGCCCCGTCGCGAATGAGGCCTTCTGAGGCCTCTGCGGCGGCCTGATCCAATATCAATAATGTATCCAGATCAGCGGTCAGCGGGTAATCCGGTGTTCCGGCACTAGCCACAATATCGGCGCGGCTTAAGCCGCCGCGTGACGTTGGCTCATAACTTTGCGACATGGAGACATGATATCCCTTCCCCGTTAAGGCGCGGGAGAATATTTTTGCGCAGAGCTGAAGCCCTTGACCACCTGCGCCGCTAAACCGCATTTCAAGATTTTTCATCCTCAATGACCTTTCTGCTTTTTCTGTATATCATGAACCAATTCACGGTAGCTCTCGCCATATTCCGGCCGGTCAGATTTCACAAAGACGCCCGTATTCATGCTATTGGGGCGGAAGGGGTGATCAACCACATTATTGTCATATTCCCCGTATTTAAAATCTGCGGGACGCATGCTTCTTGTCTGGCCCAGCACCATTTCCGATGATGACCCCAGATCATTTTTCCGGCCATTGATTTCCGTGCAGTCTGACATAATCTCAATGAAAGAAAATCCTTTATAGTCCAGCCCTTCAGAAATCAAATCTCTGAGGCGCGGCACATGTATCGTCACCTCGCGGCCCACAAATCCGGCACCGGCGGCCTCGGCCAGACGGCTGGCATCAAAAACAGGTTCTATATTACCGGCCGGCGTGGTCGTGGTAAAACGATCATATGGCGTGGTCGGCGATACTTGCCCGCCCGTCATGCCGTAAATTTCGTTATTCAGCATAATACAGGTGATGTCCAGATTGCGCCGGGCAGCGTGGATCAAATGATTGCCGCCAATGGCAAGACAATCCCCGTCACCGGTGATAACCACCACATGCAAATCAGGCCGGGCCATTTTCAAACCGGTGGCAAAGGCCAAGGGCCGGCCATGGGTGGTATGATAGGTGTTGGCATCAATATAGGTGCCAACCCGCCCGGAACAACCAATGCCGCTGACGATCGCCAGCTTGTCCTTGTCTATGCCCTGATCATGAATCGCCCAAAGAAGCGCCCTGAGCGCGATTCCATGGCCACATCCCGGGCACATAAAATGGGGAAATAAATCAAGGCGCAGATAATCCTGAATTTCAAAATCCCTGATCTTGTCTAATTGATTACCCTGTTCTGCGGGCTGTTCAGCCTGGGGCATAACATGTTTATTCATGATCGAGAACCTCCTTAACGGCATTTATAATTTGAGACGGCGATATAGGCTCCCCGTCATAACGGTTCAGACCGGAAACAACCTGTTTTCCTTGTTTGGCGGCCCCGATTTCCAATATCATCTGACCACTGTTCATTTCCGCCACCACAAAGTTTTTGGCCTTTTTGGTCAGCTTGCGAAATGTTTGCGTCGGAAAGGGCCATAGGGTAATTGGCCTGAAAAGACCAACTTTAAGCCCCTCAGCCCGAAGTTCCCGCACGGCCTTGCGGGCCGCGCGCCCGACAATTCCCAAGGCAACAATCACCACATCTGCATCCTCACAATCAACATCCTCAAAACTCTCGATCAAATCCTTGTTGATCTCCATCTTGTTAAATAGACGTTTCATGGCGCGATCTACCTCAATAGATTTTTGCGTTGGGAAGCCACTTTCACTCACGGTCAGGCCTGTGGTATGAACCCGGTAACCATCTCCGGGCCGCGCCATGGGCGCAACACCATCCGCATCCGGGCGGTAAGGCTTATAATCCTCAGGGTTGCCGCTGGCCCATTTACGCACTGTATTTTCATATTCTGCCACATCCGGCAGAGAAATCGTTTCCACAAGATGACCCAGACTTTCATCGAACAAAACCAATACCGGAATGCGCAATTGTTCCGACAGGGCAAAGGCACGAGCCGTTTGACTATAAATTTCTTCCACAGATCCCGGGGTCAGCGCAATCACCGGGTGATCACCGTGGGTGCCCCAGCGGGCCTGCATCAAATCCCCTTGAGAAGGGCGTGTCGGCATGCCCGTTGACGGGCCGCCGCGCATGACATTAACGACGACGCAGGGAATCTGAGCGCCCATGCCATAACCCAGATTTTCCTGTTTCAGCGAGAAACCCGGCCCACTGGTGGCGGTCATGGCTTTAACGCCGCCCATGCTGGCACCAAGTGTCGCGGCAATAGAGGCAATCTCATCTTCCATCTGTATAAAAACACCGCCAACCTTGGGGAGTTCCTGTGCCAACTTCTCGGCCACTTCCGAAGACGGTGTGATCGGGTAACCGGCATAAAAGCGGCATCCCGCCGCCACCGCTCCAAGAGCGCAGGCGTGATTGCCCTGAATATTAATGCTATCCTGACTATCCGGCGTATTTTGTGAAGCTTGTCCGGTCATGCTACGGCCTCCTGAACTATAGGATTAGGGGGGGGATTTAGGGCGGGATTAAGAGAAATGGCAAAATCCGGGCAGAGCCATTCACATATGTGGCAGCCCGTACATTCTTCCGGATCGGCAAGTTCCACCACCTGATCCTTATTCAAGGTCAGGCAACGTTCCGGGCACATTTTTACGCAGATATCACAGCCTTTGCACCATTCTTCGATTATGGAAAGCGTGGTACGCACAGGATGATCTTCCGGCTGCACAAGCGGGATGAAGGCCGACCCTTCCACGGGCTCGCCCTTGCGGGAACCTTCGATCCATTTCTGCCCCTTGTCAAATACGCTAAGGTTGACGTCTATGGTTTTGGGCGGCACCATCTGCGTGATGACCTCTCTCCAGACCTCATTTGAAAAGGTCAATGTGGTCGATAAGGCCCCCAGAAGAAGCGTATTGGCGGCCAGTTCATTGCCTTCTTTTGCGGCCATATCCGTGGCATCAATGGCAAAAGTCTCCGCCACTTTTCCAATGATGTCATCCGGCGTATCCTTTAAATAGCCAATATCTGCGCCCAATATGCGCGAGCGGCAGGCAAAAGGCGGGACGATACGTTTCGTATCCGTTATGAAAATACCGGTATCAGGCCGCAAGTAATCCATCCATCGCAATCCCTCGGCCCATTCAAGGGCAACCAGAACATCGGCCTTGCCCTTGGGAATGGTCGGTGACCAGACGGTTTTGCCAAAACGCACGTGGCTGAACACCACACCGCCGCGTTTTGCCATGCCGTGAACCTCACTCTGTTTCACCTGAAGTCCAAGATTTTGGCAAATTTGCGCCAAGACCTTTGACACCATAATGACACCCTGGCCCCCGACACCAACGATCAAAACATTAATCGCTTCATCCGATGTCTCCGGATCCAGTCTTTTCGGGTTCAATTTTAACGGCATGCGGTTCGCAATATCCGCCTTGCGGGTTGATTTGTTTTTCTTTGCTTTGGCCATGGTCACGCTCCCCCGCAAGGCGTGATTTTCTCGCCTTTTGAATTTACTGTTGGTTGAA
Source organism: Emcibacter sp. (assembly GCA_026982375.1). Classification (GTDB taxonomy): domain Bacteria; phylum Pseudomonadota; class Alphaproteobacteria; order Sphingomonadales; family Emcibacteraceae; genus Paremcibacter. The sequence continues at coordinate 30,151 of JALSHF010000015.1, forward strand.
TGGCGCCGGTTGGGCAAAATTGGGCGCACATGGAACAGCCGATGCAGGCAGCCGGGTCAATTTTGACAATATGGCGCCCTTCGTACCATTCATCGCTCCAGATCAGAGCAGGGCAGCCCAAATTCATACAGCCCTGACAGGCGTTGCAATCTTTACTGTCCACGGTCATTGTCGGGCCTTTAATCTTCACCGGGTCAAGGACGCAGGGCCGATCCGCGATTAAAACGGATACCCCGCGGTACGCAATGGCTTCGCGCATGGTTTGCATCATGGAACCGGCATCATATGAATCCACCCGTTCAATCCATTCAACGCCGCAAGCCCGAATCATTTCTTCGAAATCCAGCTTATGGGTCTGGTCGCCGCGCAATGTTTTACCCGTACTTGGGTTTTCCTGACCGCCGGTCATGGCGGTAATATGATTATCCAGCAGAATCACCGTAATATTGGCATCATTATAAACCGCATCAATCAAGGGCGGAATTCCGGAATGGAGGAAAGTACTGTCGCCAAGGGTCGCCACAATAGGCTTGTCTGATAATCCGGCCAAATACATACCGACCGCATTGCCAATGCTGGATCCCATGGCCACTGTGGTATCAATGGCCGTCAGCGGATCGCCCACGGCCAGAGTATAACAGCCGATATCACCCGCCACCCAGACATCAAGGCTGCGTATGGCGGTATAGCTCATGGCATGTGGGCATCCAGCGCAGAGAACGGGCGGACGGATCAAAGGTTCAAAGGCGGGTATCACCGTATTTTCTTCAGTTTCAAGCAGACCGGCCTGTTCAAAGCTGGCCCGCACAAGTTCCGGCGAAAATTCGCCAAGGCGCGGGAAATATTCCTTGCCTTCTACTTTCAGGCCCCAGGCTTTCAACTGATTTTCAATCACCGGCTCCAATTCCTCAACCACGATAATACGGTCATGTTTGGCGCAAAAATCCTCAATCAGTTTTTTCGGCAGCGGAAAACTCAAACCAAGCTTTAAAACGCTGGTATCCGGCAGATTTTCCTTCACATAGACATAACTCATGCTGGCGGTAATGATACCAACATCTGATGGCCCCATTTCAATTCGGTTCAGGTCTGAAGTTTCCAGTTCCTCCGCCAACCGCGCGAGCCGCGCAATAACAAAAGGATGGCGCGCACGCGCATGGCCCGGCACCATAACATTTTTAACAACATCCGACTTGAACCCAAGATCTTTTGGCACCACGCGCGGGCTCACCAGAACGGGGCTTCGCGTATGGCAAATTCGGGTTGTGCTGCGCACCATCACCGGCGTGTCAAATCGCTCGCTGATATCAAAGGCGATTTTTGTAAAATCCAAAGCTTCCTGCGCATCGCAAGGCTCAAGCACGGGAATTTGCGCAAATTGACCAAAAATTCGGCTATCCTGTTCATTCTGGGAACTATGGATACCCGGGTCATCACACACTATCAGCACCAAACCGCCATGCGCGCCAATATAAGACTGTGACATCAAGGCATCGGACGCCACATTCAGGCCCACATGTTTCATCATGGTCAAGGACCGCACCCCGGCAAAGGAACCGCCAATGGCCACATCAAGGCCGACCTTTTCATTGGTTGCCCATTGGGCTTTAATATCACCTGCCGGATAATGACTCATATTTTCCATAATTTCCGTGCTTGGCGTTCCGGGATAGGCCGAGGCAACTTTGATGCCGGCTTCCCATGCCCCACGGGCCATGGCTTCATTCCCGGTCATCTGGTGGGTGATGCCGGTTTTAATTGCTGTCACGGAAACTTGTTCGGCCTTCGCGCTCATAATCTTCTCCTGTCCACAGTCAATGATGACAATAATATGATACATTAATTTGATTAAATTTAAATAAAGCGTATCATATTTATCAGCAATCGCAAGGATAAAACACTTAAAACATGCCATTTTACGAAAGAAAATGTCTTATTAAACCTGTTAGAGAAAGAAAATTCCCCGAACGGTCGGTTAACTAATTGTAATGCCAATATTTTTCCGTGCAGAAAATTTGATCTTCAAAGATATCAAAAAAAAATATTTAATATCTAAAAGATCAATAAAAACAATCTATTATCCACAAGCTTCCTTGATATGAATCAATCGACCTGTTTAATAAACAGGTTATAAATGCCCGAAAAACAACAAATCACGATTTGGAAAAGCTGAATATGCCCCTTGAGCCTGATACTCATAACGCGAATGACGCGTTCTCGCCCCTGTTAGTGGCGGGCTTGATGATCAAACCATTGCCCAAAACGCCGCTTAATCGATGGCTCCAATATACCACAGATCACATTCAGAAAAACCATCCCGCCATTCTTGCCCGGCTTGAACAGATCGCAGGCACGGTATTTCTTATCCGGCCAACGGATTTTCCCCATGACTTTCGTCTGACCATTCAAAAACACCGTATGTCCTGCCAAATTGAAGATGAATTTATGACCCCTGCGGATGTGACCATCTGCGGGCCTCTTTTGTCTCTTATGGATATGATGGACGGAAAGCTGGACGGCGATGCCTTGTTTTTTTCCCGAGATTTAACAATAGAAGGCGATACTGCGGCCCTGTTGACCCTGCGCAATGCTGTCGACAGCGACGATATTGATCTTCGGGCAGAAATCATTGCCTCCTTTGGTCTGTTGGCTGGCCCGGCAAAGGCCGCTTTAAACCTTGGCGACCATCTGTATCAAAGCCTGTCGCGCAATATGAGTTTAATCAGTCAGGCCATAACCCGCCCCCTGTCAAAACGCTGTGAGGGGCTTGAGCATGACAATCAAAGCCTTCGAAACAGGGTGGATCATCTGGACAAAATGCTGACCAAGACCCAGAAACGTCTGCAAAGCCTGAGCCGGAAAACAAAGATATGACAAAGTTAGAGCTTATATGTCCAGCGGGCACCCCTGCGGCTTTGCGCGTTGCTGTGGATGAGGGCGCGGATGCGGTATATTTGGGATTTCGCGATGAAACCAATGCCCGCAACTTCCCGG
>JALSHF010000016.1 GCA_026982375.1 Emcibacter sp.
CTAATTTCCTTGTAACCCAGGGGGAAAATTTTTCCTCAACAAATAAGGGCATGAATTCTGTCCATTTCAAGGTCGCGGGTTTGATGGTCATATTATAGGTTGGAAAAATGGGGTTGCCGTTCTTTATGCCAAAATTCCACCAGCCGGTGGTGTTATATAAAACCCACCATGCTTCGGTGCCAGAGGCGGCGGCCTGAATAACGGGCGAGGAGCCGGGCCCCATAACCAGATCAAGATTTTTCATCAAGGCGGCCGTGCCTTCAAAGTCATCTTTCAAGTCCAGCTCTTCAAAATTATGCAGCGTGATGCCATAGACATCAAAAAGCTGTTTGATTTCATCTGCGCTCTCGCCATATTGGACATTGATGAAATTGACATTTTTCGTCTCCAGAATTGGCACCCATTCAGAAAGGTCAGCATAGAACATGTTACGCTTGGCCTGCTGCAAACCACTTCGCCAGCAAATGCCAATATTGATTTTATGGGGCAATTGGGACAGTTTTTCTTTCCAATGGGCGGTTTTATCCTTTGGGGGCATTAAAAACCCGCCCGTCATATCGGGGATGTCATCAAGGGATCGCCATTTATAGCGCATCAATTCCGTATAAAGGCACATATAGTCAATTTTTTCGGGTTCTATACCCTCATAAAGCCTGACGCTATAACCGGTATCATGCTGCCCGGTAATATAGGGGAGTACGGTTGCGTCTTTAAAGCTGTTTTGGAACAGCGGTACCAGACGTTTGTCGCAGCCGATAATCACATGTCCGGCTTCGCGGATTAAGTCGGGATACAGGCTTGACATTAATATTTCATCCCCAATGCCTTGCTCCGCGCCGATCAGGATGGTTTTGTCTTTCAGGTCTTGCCCTTCCCATTTGTCAATTTGGTACGGCATAAAAACCGCGCCTGGATCAGAGGGGTGATTATGCCATGCCAGCGCGTCAAAACCGTCATCAAATTTACCAATGGTGTAACTGCTATGGGCTAATGCCCGGTAGCTGTAGGCGGCTTTTGGCGCGAGCTTCACGGTTTCCTTGGCAAATTCCCATGCTTTTTCCAATTGGCCAAGATTGGCATAAACGAGACATAAATTACTGGTGAACAAGGGTATGCTTGGGTCAAGGCGAAACGCTTCTTCGTAAAAGGGCAGGGCCGCCGGATAGCCGTCCCGAAAAGAGACCCCCGCGCCAAGGGAATTCCACAGATAGGCATTCTCTGAATAAATCGGTAGAACTTCCTGCAAAAGCTGGATCGATTCATCAAGTTGACCATTTTCCCGCAGCGCCGTGGCAAGATTGTTATAGCCAATAGGTTCGCTCGGGGCGAGTTGACAATAGAGGGTGAAGAATTTGACGGCCAGTTCCGTAAATTCCATCGACAGGCACGCGCTGCCAAGAGACTCGCAAATGGCCGGATTCTCCGCGCTTTGTTCAAGAGCATGCTCCAAAAGATTTATGGCTTTGTTTTTCATGCCAAGGCCAAACAGGCACCGCGCCATCAGGATCAAAGTATTAGGGTGATAGCCTTTAAAATCCAATGCCTTTGAGAAATACCGCAAGGCTTCTGCAAAGTTACTTTTTTCATAATGATTTTTCCCGGCTTTAATAAGCTTTTCATATTGTTTCAGCGTTTTTGGGCTGCGAAGTTCTTTTGTTCTATTGGCCATCTGATCATTACCTATGCCGTGCTATAACCCTGTAAATTACAGGATATGGATATTATTATATGAAAATATTGTAACTAAATTCATTTTAATACTATAGTTATTCTACTTAGTTCATATTTTATTAACACAAAATTTGAGATAATGGCCATAGTTTGATATTGAGTGAGGTCATATATATTCAGATAGGTGAGGAAACATGGCCCTAAAGATATCGTTGAAACCAGGTGAGAAGATTGTTGTTAATGGCGCGGTCATTGTTAATGGAGACAGAAGGTCAACATTGATCCTGCAAAATAAAGTTTCTTTGTTGCGGGAAAAAGATATTCTCCTTGCCGAAGATGTGGATACGCCAGTAAAGCATATATATTTTCCGATTATGCTTATGTATATGGATGAAAAGGGATTTAACAAATATCATGAGCAGTATGTTTTGCGCATGACAGAATTTTTAAGTGTTATCGAAGACCCTATAGTAAAAGCGCTTTGCGTCGCCATCAGCAAGGATGTCATGGACAGTGAATTCTATAGGGCCTTGCTAAAATGTAAAAAGATGTTCGAATATGAGAGTGAGAGACTGAATTATGTCCCTGAAGGCTTATCAGACAACCCAGAAGGCCAGTGAATCCACAAGCCAGACTGAATATCGACTTTTTGCCGATGTGACGCGTGCGTTAATGGGAGCGAAAGACCTTCTTAAACTTGATGTGAAATTACATGATGCGCTGCTTTGGAACCGCCAGTTATGGTCGACGCTGGCCACAGATTGCGCCGTTGAGGGCAATAGATTGCCGAAACAGCTTCGGGCGTCGATCATCTCTATTTCTATCTGGGTCGGCAGATACAGCTCGCAAGTCGCGCGCGGGGAAGAGGATATTCAGGCGCTGATCGACATTAACAAGAATATCATGGAAGGCCTGTCAGCCCAAGCCCGGAATAATGTGGCGGAAGATACCGGGGCCAACCAGACAACTGATGCAAATTATTCCGTATAATTGTTAATTTTTTGCCAGGCTTTATGGCCTTTTATGGTTAATTTTAGTTAACTATAATGACAAAATATCATGTAACAATTTGATTCTGAAAGATGAATCCTTTTTCTCCCCGCAGATTAATCTTGTTAACTATTCCTTAATAGATTATAACTTATTCTTATCAGGTCGGTTTGATAGCCAGAAAGGCATCAATTTTATAAGCTGGCATGAATGGGTTTCGACCCTTTAATGGAGCAAAATGCTCTTTAGTTTAAGTACTCTCAGAATGGAGATATAAATGTCCTTTTCAATTAATACAAACGCAGGCGCTCTTTTTGCGCTGCAATCCCTCTCAAAAACAAATTCAGAACTTAACACGGTTCAGTCCAGAATTAACACCGGATTGAAAGTTGGTTCAGCAAAAGACAACGCTGCGGTTTTCGCGATTGCCCAAGGGCAGCGGGCTGACCTGGCGGGTCTTGACTCCGTAAAAGGTTCACTTGACCGGGCTTCCAGCTCTTTGAATGTTGCGCTTGCGGCGGCCGAAGCGGTTTCCGACCTTTTGATCGAATTGAAAGCAAAAGCAAGTGCCGCGGCTGATCCCGGCGCCGATGCCGCCTCACGGACGGCGTTGAATGACGAGTTTAAAAATCTGATTGCCCAGATCAACACGGTTGTTGATAACGCTGAATTTAACGGCGTTAATGCTGTGAAAAACGGCGGCGCGAGCATTCAGGCTCTGGTTGCGACCCCTGATGGTTCTGGTACAGCGGCCACATATTCCATTACAATTGCGGCGACTGATATTTCCGCGAGTTCTGGTTTGGCGCTGACTACAGGTCAGGTTATCACCTCTGCCGCAGCGGCCTCCACGGCGCTGACGACAATTACGGCGGCGGAAGGTACCTTGAACACTTTCTTGTCTCAACTTGGTGCGGGTGCAAGACGTGTTGATATTCAGCGCGCATTCACCGACAAGCTTTCTGATGCCATCGAAATTGGTATTGGTAATCTGGTTGATGCCGATCTGGCCCGGGAAAGTGCGAATTTGCAATCATTGCAGGTGAAGCAGCAGCTTGGTCTTCAGGCATTGTCAATTGCGAACCAGGCACCTGGTTCTGTATTGGCCTTGTTCAGATAATATTTTATTTTATGATATTTGGTGGAGGGATATATTTCCTCCACCAGATTTCGATTTTCATTTTTTAAGATATGTTTTTTATGTAATTTGTTGTAATGTATTTTCAGGTGTACGCCATAAATTGATTTATGGTTAGAGTATAGAAAGATGGGTATATGTAGAGGTTGAAATGGTTGAAGCTATTAACATAACCAGTCCGCGTTTATCTGGTGTTGGCGAAAAAAGTGAGGCTATACTTAAAGCGTCCGTTGTGACGGATACTGCTTCAGGGATACAGCCCTCAGCTGCCGCCAGTCAGATAAGCCCTGCAACATCGCCGGCCGTCTCATCAGTGATTTCACAATCCGCTGAGAAGCGTCTGGATTCGCTTATTTCTGGCAATGCCGGTGATTTTCTGAAGGCTGCGGAACAGCTCATTGACGCGTCATTGCCCAATAAGCCGCCAGGCACTAAACTGCGTATTGATCTGGATGACAGTTCAGGAAAATTTATCTATCAGGGGGTTGATATTAATACGGGTGACGTGATTACCCAGTTTCCTTCTGAAGATATTTTAAAAATGATTGCTTTCAGCAGAGAACGTGATGGTGTTGAAGGCATTGTGGTTGACGAAAAGGCTTGACTGTGATGATCTTGATTTACCGTATTTGGTCCGTATCTTTTGGTGCGGGCCTTTTTTGTATGGAAAATAATGATGGATAAAATTCTGTGCATATCCCAGGCCCGCATGACATCCACGCGGCTGCCCGCAAAGATAATGAAACGGATTGATGGGCGATCATTACTGGATTATCACCTAAGTCGTTTGCAAAGAAGCCAGACCATTGACCAGTTGGTGGTGGCGACGACATCCAATGCTGCCGATGACCCCATAGAGAAATTCTGCCAAGATAAGAATATCGACTGTGTTCGCGGGCCGGAGCAGGATGTTTTGGCGCGCTATCATCAGGCTTTGCAAGAATATCCCGCTGATATCATTGTGCGCGTAACATCGGATTGTCCCTTGATTGATCCGGACTTGATGGATCAAGTGATCCAATATTACAGGGACCATAGGGATCGATATGATTATGTCACATTAGGACCCGCGAATTTCCCGCGCGGCCTTGATGTGGAGGTTTTCTCGGCCAAGGCCATGGAAAAAGCCTGTTTGCAGGGCCATGAGCCGCATCAGCGTGAACATGTCACCCCCTATATTTACCGCGAGAATAGTGAATTTAACTGCGGTATTTTTCCGTCCGACCATAGGTTGGGGCATCATAGATGGTGTGTGGATGAGCCGGAAGACTTCGATTTAATCACCAAAATTCTAACGGCCTTCAAGGGAAAAGATGATTTTTCCTGGCAGGAATGTCTGGCATATTTTGACGATAACCCGGATTGGATCACAATCAATAGCGCCATAAAACAAAAGGCTCTCAAGGAATAATTTCCCAATGACAGGCAGGGCAGGAAGAATCAAACCAGAGAAAGCGTAAAAGCTTAATTTTTAAAAGAAGTTAGTGAAATTATCTTCTTTTAACGATATAATATTAGCCGTGTAAAAACTTTAGGGTCAGGACCCATAAAATGTCACAAGATAAAACGGAACAGGTTAAATTCTGGCAGGGTGATTTCGGTGATAATTATGTCGACCGGAATGCCGTTTCTTTTGAGCAGATGAGGATGAGGATATCGCTGTGGGTCAAGATATTTGGCCATATGGCGCATGACATGCCAAAATCCATATTGGAGGTTGGCCCAAATATTGGCTTAAATCTTCGCGCCATGCAGATGTTATGCGAAGCAGAATATTTCGCGGTTGAACCCAACGCAAAAGCCAGAGAGGTTTTGATAAAAGACGGGGTGCTGCCAGAAGCCAATGTGCAGGACGCCTTTGCGGGGAATTTTGCCGTGCCTGAAAAACCGGTGGATCTGGCTTTTACCTCGGGCGTGATGATTCATATTCACCATGACGATCTATTGGACGCTTGCAGAAATATTTATAATTCGAGCTGCAAATATATTGTTTGCAATGAATATTTCTCAGACAAACCTGAGATTCTGCAATATCGCGACCATGGTGATAAATTATTTAAGCGGGATTATGGTTCTTTCTGGCTGGAAAATTTCCCGGACCTGAAATGCCTTGGTTACGGATTTGAATGGAAAGTCATGACCGGTATGGACAATGCCACCTGGTGGGTTTTTGAGAAAAGATAAGAAAAGATAGGATATAGCCATGAGTAAAACATCAATCCGGTCTTTTGAATCTGATCTTTCTTTTCTGGATGATGCCACTTTATTGATCACGGGCGGCACCGGATCATTTGGCAAAATGCTGACACAAACATTGTTGGACAGGGCAAATCTGCGGCGGTTGATTATTTTTTCCCGCGATGAGTTAAAGCAATATGAGATGGATCAATCCTTCTCAAACCACTCAAATTTTCGCTGTTTGAGGTTTTTTATCGGGGACGTAAGGGACAGAAATCGTTTGGATATGGCGCTGCGCGGCGTTGATTTTGTCATCCATGCAGCGGCCTTGAAACATGTGCCTATTGCGGAATATAATCCTTTTGAATGTATTAAAACCAACATTTTTGGCGCGCAGAATTTGGCAGAAGCGGCGATCGGCTGCGGGGTAAAAAAGATCATTGCCCTGTCCACAGACAAGGCCGCCAGCCCCATTAACCTTTATGGG
>JALSHF010000017.1 GCA_026982375.1 Emcibacter sp.
TCATGGTGCGGTGCGGTACTATAGGTCAAATTCAAGAATGGATCATCTAAAAATTTAAGGAAAAAACTATGACTGAAGTTGCTATTGTCTCCGCCCTGCGTACCCCTGTTGGATCTTTTAACGGTGCCTTAAGCCGCGTCCCTGCCCATTATCTGGGGGAGGCTGTAATTAAAGCTTTGCTCGCCGAAACAGGCGTCCTGCCCGAAGATATTAACGAGGTTATTCTCGGCCAGATATTAACGGCAGGCGCGGGACAAAATCCTGCGCGCCAGGCGGCGATCAATGCCGGCCTTCCCGTTGAAACAACAGCGCTTGGTATTAATCAGCTCTGCGGTTCAGGACTTCGGACTGTTGCCTTTGGCTTTCAGTCCATCATGTGCGGCGATGCGGATATCGTCATTGCCGGCGGGCAGGAAAGCATGAGCCAGTCCCAGCATACAGCCTATCTGCGCGGCGGTTATAAAATGGGGTCAGCAGAATTTAAAGACAGCATGCTATGGGATGGCCTTACGGATGTATTCGGCGGAACTCATATGGGGATTACCGCAGAAAATATTGCCGAGCAATGGCAAATATCCCGCGAGGCTCAAGATCAATTTGCCGCAACATCGCAAAATAAGGCCGAGGCCGCACAGGCCGCCGGTAGATTTAAAGATGAAATCGTGACCGTAACCATTAAAAACCGCAAAGGCGATGTGGAAGTGTCCGAAGATGAATATATCCGCAAAGGCGTAACGGTAGAGGGATTGGCTGCCATGCGGCCCGCCTTCAAAAAAGACGGCACCGTAACAGCGGCCAATTCCAGCGGCATTAATGACGGCGCAGCGGCCGTCATGCTCATGTCAGTGGAAGAAGCCAAAAAACGCGGTCTCAATCCGCTCGCCATCATCAAATCCTGGGCCACCGCAGGCGTTGATCCATCCATCATGGGTATTGGCCCCGTCCCAGCCAGCAAAGCAGCCCTTGAAAAAGCCGGATGGACCATGGATGATCTGGATCTGATTGAAGCCAACGAGGCTTTCGCGGCCCAAGCCTGCGCGGTTGGTCAGGATCTTGCCATTCCAGCGGACAAACTGAATGTTAACGGCGGCGCTATTGCCATCGGTCACCCCGTAGGGGCCAGCGGCGCACGGGTATTAACCACCTTGCTTCACGAAATGAAACGCCGGGGTGCCCATAAGGGCCTTGTAACTTTATGCATCGGCGGCGGTATGGGCGTTGCCATGTGTGTTGAACGACCATAATGGTCAAATTCCAATAACCAACTGATAAGGGTATAAAAACTATGTCTAAAGTCGCACTCGTCACTGGCGGAACCCGCGGAATCGGGGCTGCCATTTCCATCGCCTTAAAAAATGCCGGTTATACGGTGGCGGCCTCTTATGCGGGCAATGATGTCGCCGCAGCTGCGTTTAAAGACGCCGCCGGCATTCAGGTTTATAAATGGGATGTGGGTGATTTTGATGCCTGCGCCAATGGTGTGGCCAAAGTGGTTGAGGAATTGGGCGCGGTTGACATTCTCATCAATAATGCCGGCATCACCCGCGACACCAGTTTGAGCCGGATGACAAAGGAGATGTGGGATGCGGTCATGGACACCAACCTTGGTTCCAACTTTAATATGTGCAAGGCTGTCTATGACGATATGAAGTCAAATAAATTTGGCCGCATCGTCTGCATCAGCTCCATCAATGGCCAGAAAGGCCAAATGGGGCAGATTAACTATTCCGCCGCCAAGGCCGGCACGATCGGCTTCGTCAAGGCACTGGCTCAGGAAGGTGCCCGTTACAATATTACCGCGAACGCCATCGCGCCGGGCTATATCGCGACAGATATGGTTAAGGCCGTACCAGAGGAAATTGTGGCTAAAATCATTAAGGGCATACCTCTTGGACGTCTGGGTGAGGCAGAGGAAATTGCCAATGCCGTCGTTTATCTGGTTTCGGATGGGGCAAGTTTTATCACAGGCTCGACCATGACCATCAACGGCGGTCAATATATGGTTTAACATCAACCCTCTTTAAAACCATCTGAAAATCCGCTAGCATAGCTTATGTTCGGGCCTGCAAAAATGCCCGATATTATATATGAGAGCGGATTTTATGTATCAGGATATTGGTGAACTTCAAGCTTTTTATGATACGCCCCTTGGACGGGTCACGCGGCGATTAATCCAGCGTCAAGTCACGGCTTTATGGCCCAATATAAGCGGTCTGGATGTTGTGGGCCTGGGGTATTGCGCACCATATCTTGACATATTCCGCGCGCGCGCCAGACATGTGGTGAGCATTATGCCTGCTCTTCAGGGCGTTACTCGCTGGCCCCGGCATAACGATAATTTGGGAAGTGATGGGCCTCATCCTTATAAAGGTAACCTGACCGCCCTCGCCCATGACGGCAATCTGCCGTTGATGGATGCGGCCATAGACCGGATATTAGTGATCCATACTTTGGAACATACCGAAAGCAGCCGTCACCTGTTGCGGGAAATATGGCGCAGTCTGGCCCCGGGGGGGCGCGTTATTATTATTGTGCCAAACCGACTTGGGCTTTGGGCGCGAACAGATCGAACGCCCTTTGGCCATGGAACGCCTTTTTCAACTTTACAGCTCAGGCAGCTTCTGAACGAAAATATGCTGACCCCGACCCAAGCCACATCAGCCTTACATTTACCGCCCTTTAAGAGCCGCTCATTGTTATCCTTGATGACCACATTTGAAGGAACCGGACAAAGATGGTGGCATAATCTTGCAGGGGCCTTACTCATCGAAGCAGAAAAACAGATTTATGCCACCGGCCCCAAAATCAAAGCCGCAAAGCGCGCGCGCCAACCCGCCATAGCCGGAAATCATATGGATTCAAAAAATATAACAATTGATTAACTGCCGCTTAAAAAATATATTAAAGCTGGTTTTAATCTTGCAGGCAAAAAATGATAAAAAAAATCCTAATTTCCATCCTCATTCTTCTTGTTGGCGGCGCAATATACTACATCAGCCAACAGAATACGCCGTCTGTCAATAAACGCAGCGGCCCAAGAATCATACTGGTTAAAGTGGCGCCGGTCATTTCTGATATCTTTACAGATTCAATCGAAGCATTGGGAACGACGAAGGCCAACGAATCCTTGGATATCACCGCAACAACCACGGATAAAATTTCCAAAATAAATTTCACGGATGGCATGTCCGCCCGGAAAGGCCAAATCCTTGTTGAATTGGTCAGCGACGAAGAAATCGCCAACCTGCGTTCCGCAGAAGTAAATTTTGAACAACAAAAAAGAGATCTCAAGCGCATCCAAGGTCTGGTAAAAGCGCGTACCCTGCCCACAGCCCGGCTGGATGAGCAGAAAACCCTGTTTGAAAAAGCCAAAGCCGAGATTCAGGTGGCAGAAGCCCGCATCCGTGATCGTCAAATCATTGCCCCGTTCGATGGACAGCTCGGCATCCGCCAAATCAGCCTCGGATCACTGGTCACGCCGGGAACGGTGATTACGACTCTTGATGACTTATCCACAATAAAACTGGATTTTACAGTACCGGAAGCTTTTCTCGCCGCCTTGAAGAATGGTCAAACAATCAATGCCCTGACCGAGGCCTATCCAGACCGGCAATTCATCGGCACAGTCACCAATATTGGCAGCCGGATCGACCCCGTATCACGCGCCGTTACCGTCCGCGCCGTTATCGCCAATGATGACAGAAGCCTTCGTCCCGGAATGCTCATGCGGGTCAAGCTTATTAAAAACAAACGCCAGTCCATTATGATTCCGGAAGAGGCCCTTCTCACCTCTGCAGAAAAAAAATATGTCTTTCTCATTCAGGATGGTAATGTTGCAAAACAACAGACTGTTGTCATCGGAAGCCGCCGACCCGGTTCCGTCGAAATTCTGGAGGGCCTGGAAATCGGACAAAGCGTTGTTGTCGAAGGCGCGATTAAACTTCGGGATGGCAGCAAGGTTACCATTATAAACTCAGCTATATCGCCCAAAACATCTCATGATGAGGCGCCGCAATGATCCTGTCCGACATATCCGTTGACCGCCCGGTTTTCGCTACCGTCATCAGCCTGTTGCTTGTTGCCTTTGGTGTTATGAGCTTTATGGATCTGCCGCTTCGGCAATATCCGGATATAAATCCTCCTATTGTGTCAATCTCAACCAACTACAGCGGCGCATCGGCAGATATCATCGAGAGCAAGGTTACCCGCCTGATCGAAGACAGAATAAGCGGCATAGAGGGCATCAAAACCATCTCGTCAAACAGTCAGGACGGCCGATCCCGTATTACCATTGAATTCAAGGTTAATCGTGATATTGACGATGCCGCCAATGATGTGCGCCAGCGCGTCTCCCGCCTCTTGAACAATCTGCCAGAAGAAGCCGATCCACCAGAAATTACCAAGGCGGACACCAATGACCGGGCCATTATGTGGATCAGGTTGAAATCAGACCAAATGTCCCCTCTGGAGCTGGGTGATTTTGCCAAACGGTTTATCGTGGATCGTTTTTCATCCATAGATGGTGTCGCCCGCATTCAAACCAACACCCGTAGCTATGCCATGCGTATCTGGCTGGATCGCCAGAAACTGGCGGCGCGGAATGTCACCGTAAATGATGTGGAACGTGCCTTAAGGTCTGAAAATATTGAACTGCCGGCGGGCCGCGTGGAATCCACCGAACGGGAGTTTGCCGTAAAAATTGAACGCAAATATCAGTCAGCACAGGATTTTGCACAATTGGTTATCAGTCAAGCCGCCGACGGCCATTTGATCCGGCTGGGCGATGTTGCGAATGTGGAGCTTGGCTCGGAAAATTATCGTAGTGAAATGCGCGGCAACCGTGAATTCATGGTCGGACTTGGCATCATCAAACAATCCAGAGGCAATACACTGGATGTTGCCAGATCCGTGAAAAAAGAAATGGCAAAAATAAATAAAAGCCTGCCGCCCGGGGCTTCCCTTGCGGTCATGATGGACCAATCTGTCTTCATTGAAGCGTCAATCAACGAGGTATATAAGACCTTTATCATCGCGATGCTGCTGGTGATACTGGTGATTTACCTGTTTTTAGGCAGTGCGCGCGCCATGTTTATTCCGGCCATTACCGTACCTGTATCCATCATCGCCTCCTTCATTCTTCTGAATTTATTTGGATTTTCCATTAATTTATTAACCTTGCTGGCCCTTATCCTGTCCATTGGGCTTGTGGTGGATGACGCCATATTAGTGCTTGAAAATATCTATCGGCGCATTGATCGGGGCGAGCCGCCCTTGCTCGCGGCCTATTACGGCGCAAGAGAAGTCGGCTTTGCCGTTATTGCCACAACCCTTGTGCTTACAGCGGTTTTTGTGCCCATCATTTTCATTGAGGGCCAGACAGGGCGGTTATTCACAGAATTTGCCATGGCCATGGCCGCCGCTGTGATATTTTCCTCTATCGTTGCCCTGACGCTGACCCCCATGTTATGTTCACGCATATTGCGCAAAGAAAGCGGCAGTAATAAATTTCATAATCAAGGCATGAAATATCTTAAAATCGTTGAAACGGCCTATATTGCCGTCTTGAAGCGCCTTTTCAAACGACCTGTCCTTGTCCTCGCGAGCTTAATACCGGTCTTGGGCCTGTCCTATATTCTCTTCATAACGCTGCCATCGGAATTCATGCCGCTGGAAGATCAGGGCAGGTTCTTTGTTATGGTCAAAGGCCCGGAAGGCACCAGTTACAATAATATGAAACGCCATATGCATGATGTGGAAAATGACATGATGTCCCTTATCTCCGAGGGCAAGGCCGAGAATGTACTCGCCCGCATCCCCAGCTTCGGCGTTGCCTCCGCCGTTAATTCCGGCATCGGTATTATCAAACTGGAAGATTGGAGCAAAAGAGACCAGTCCGCACAGGAAATTCGCGTTGAATTATCGCGCAAGCTCGCCAAACACCCTAATGTAAGAGCCTTTGTCAGTATGCCGCGCGGCATTTCGGGCAGCACCGGCAGCCCGGTACAATTTGTTCTTCAGGGAACGGATTATGCTGAATTGGCCCGTTGGCGTGACATCATGATACAGCAAGGCCGGCAATATCCCGGCCTCGTCGGTCTCGACAGTGATTATGAGGCAACCAAGCCTCAATTGCTCGTGGATATTGATATAACAAGGGCCGCAGACCTTGGCGTATCCGTGACCACCATTGGCCGGACGCTTGAAACCATGCTCGGCAGCCGCCGCGTCACAACCTATATCCAGCGGGGCGAGGAATATCCGGTCATTCTTGAGGGAAACAAGGCAGAAAATCAAACGCCAGATGATTTAACCAATATTTATGTCCGGTCCGATCGGACAGGCCTGTTGATCCCCTTGTCCAATCTGGTGAGCCTGAAAGAAACCGCCAGCCCCCCCGATTTGAAAAGATTTAATCGCATGCGATCAATCACCCTGACCGCTAACCTTAAT
>JALSHF010000018.1 GCA_026982375.1 Emcibacter sp.
TGAATGTGCAGTTCGCGGTTAAGGATGATGTGGTCTATCTGATTGAGGTCAACCCCCGGGCCAGCCGAACGGTGCCCTTTGTCGCCAAAGCCATTGGCGCGCCAATCGCCAAATATGCGGCCCGTATCATGGCAGGGGAAAAAATATCCGCCTTCACCTTCCCGTCAGCCACACCGAATCATGTGGCGATAAAAGAAGTCGTCTTGCCCTTTAACCGGTTTCCGGGCGTTGATGTCCTTCTCGGCCCTGAAATGCGTTCTACGGGGGAGGTCATGGGACTGGATGATACTTTTGCCAAGGCTTTTCTGAAATCGCAGATTGCGGCGGGCACGCATCTGCCCCTCGCCGGAACAGTCTTTATTTCCGTTAAAAACAGCGACAAACAAAAAATGGCTGAACCTGCCCGGATCCTGCTGGAGATGGGCTATACCGTGGTCGCGACTGGCGGGACGGCTGAATATCTGCAAAATGAAGGGCTGAACGTCCAGCGTATGAACAAAGTTCTGGAAGGGCGGCCCCATATTGTCGATGCCATAAAAAACAAAGGCATTCAATTGATCTTCAACACAACGGAAGGCAGCCAGTCCATTACCGACAGCTATCAGCTTCGGCGCACGGCATTAACCCATAATATTCCCTATTATACCACCACAAGGGGAGCTATTTCAGCCATGGAGGCCATAAAAGTCTTGAAATCCAGCTCACTTGAAGTTAAACCCCTTCAGTCTTATGTGTTTGAGTAAAGATTTTTCATAAAATGACAATGATGCGTTTATATTTTATAATAGGATAAAATATATTCTTCATTGCGGTGTTAAAAATAGAAAATATTACATGATGGTCGAAAAAGTACCAATGACAGCAGAAGGTCACCAAAGACTGGAAGCAGAATTAAAAAATTTAAAGCATGTGCAGCGCCCGGCTGTTATTAAAGCCATTGAAGAAGCGCGCGCCCACGGCGACCTGTCTGAGAATGCGGAATATCATGCGGCCAAAGAACAACAAGGCTTTATCGAATCCCGAATTCAGGATTTTGAAGGCAAGGTAAGCCGCTCGGAAGTCTTTGACCCCAAGGAGCTTTCCGGAGATACCGTGTTATTTTCAGCGACAGTCAGCCTGACAGACGAAGATGACAAAACCGTCAAATACCAAATTGTCGGTGTCGATGAAGCTGATGTTTCCAATGGAAAGATATCCTTCATTTCCCCCATTGGCCGCGCCTTGATCGGGCGCCGGATCGGAGATGAAGTTGAGGTCAAAACCCCCATGGGCGAAACTTATTATGAAATTACAAATATAGAATTCATATAGAGCGTTTTGCGCTTGGCCACGATTTGCGCTTGGCGACGACCCGCTGATTGCTTTTAAAGCTATTCCTCAACATTGCCCACAGGAACCCCGTGAAGTTTTTTGGCACAGCGAATGCTCAAAGATGTTTTCACGCTGTCTACATTGGGGGCCGGCGTTAATTTTGTGGTCAGAAAATTTTGAAATTGCGCCAGATCCCGAGCGACGATCTTCAAGATAAAATCAATTTCGCCATTTAACATATAAGTTTCCCGGACAAGCGGCCATTCTGCCACCCGTTCCTCAAAGGCCTTTAAATCACTTTCCGCCTGACTATGCAGACCAACCATGGCGAAAACCGTTAATCCAAAACCCATTGATTCGGCGTTAAGTTCCGCATGATAACCTTGAATGTATCCCGCCTCTTCCAATGCCCGAACCCGCCTCAGGCAGGGCGGTGCGGTAATGCCCACTTTTTCAGCCAATTCAACATTGGTAATTCGGCCATCATTCTGGAGGTTCTCTAAAATTTTACAGTCAATATCATCCAACTTAACGCGATGCATTCTGTTCATTCCTCGTGATTAAATCTATTTTTCATGGCAACCTGCAAATAGCTGCTCCCCTGTTAATATTCCAAAATCAAGGTTGAAACAATATTTCCCAGATTGATTATATTATATTATATATTCATATTTTTGCATAATAAAATATAATTTTATGAGATTATGACTTTCATTCTATGATTATTTTACAGAATTATGGTTAATGGATTACAGGATTATGGTTAACGAAAAAGCCGATAAAAACTGATCTTTTAACTGGCTTTTCGCTGAAAAAAAGGCTACCGTTACCACCATAGATATACGCGGCATAACGACGTTGAATAATCAAAAAAAATCCCTGTTTTAAGCAGGGTTTATTTGTTGGGGGCAAAGTTTATTTATTGGGGAAAGGATGAATGTGCAAAAAAGAGCTCAGTTTGACGATAGAATTCGCAATCTGATTGCGCTTGCGCAGGATGGCTCTGAGCATAGTCGAACCCTGTTATTCTCTCATATCAGCGATCTTTTCCTTCAACAAAGACCGCTGGCATCCCCCGTTCAGGAAAGGATGTTGGTTGAGATATTAAAAGAGCTCCTCAATCAAGTCACTTTATCCGCGCGTCAGGAAATTGCCGCCGCCCTTTGTGCCTTAACCAGCCCGCCGGAACAGCTCATTAATATTTTATGCGAGGATGTCGTAGAAGTATCTGGCCCCATATTGGAAAAAGCAATCCTGCCCGATGAAAAACTTATTCATTTAATCCGTTACGGCACAGAACAACATAGAATTCATATTTCCCGGCGCTTTGGACTTTCGCCTTTTGTACGCCATGAACTTGAAAAGGCCTTTCAGGAATCCCAAAGCTCAAAATTAAAATATAGCTTAAATGAACTTGATAAACTTTCGGAAGACCATGTTCCGCATATAGACGAAGAAACCACCGCTAATATTCTTGAACTATTGCGGGCCCAAAAAATTCACAGCCAAAAAAGTCACGGCCAGAAAATTCACAATAGTTATCCTGAAATATCACCCGAAAGACCTACAGATGAAATGCCTGCTCCTGAGGAATCCGTACAGGGAACGGCTTTTACCAACATATCAGAGCCCGAAGACCAAAAAGAAATTACAAAAACTCCAGAGGAAAATCTGGCCGGCGCAAAAGGCACGACTGACGATTCCGCACCAATTCCGGATTCCGGACATACGCCGCAGCAGCAGGCACCATATCAAGACCAAAATAATATTTTCCAGAAGACTATTGTGGCCAATGACGCTGTGCCGCCTCCGAAAGAAGACAGCCAGTATAGCAGGAAAAAATTTGGAGAAAATATCAGCGAGAATACCCCGCGCCATATACAGCCGCGCAGCATCATCCATATGAATGATGCTACTTCAGACCTTGCCGATGATATCTGCCAACAGGTTCAGGATACCCGCAATGAAACCGACAAGCAACGAGACCTCGTGCGGTCCGTCGCCGACTGGTTCTGGGAAATCGACCGGACTGGATTGATCAGCTTTGTATCAGAAGAAGCCCTGAGTGCATTTGGCTGCAGCGGCCCAACCCTTATCGGCGTAAATTTTATATCCCTATGCAGGTTGCCCGAGCCACTTGAGGCCCCCAATGTGCGTGACATGTCGATCACGGGCAATGATGAAAATATCAAACAGGAAACTTTCGACTTCTTATTTGAACGAAGATCATCATTTCGGGACAGACCTTTTTATATTACCAGCCAGGATGACAAGGAAACGCTTTGGCTTATCAGCGCCATTGCCGTATTTGATATTCATACCGGACGTTTCACTGGTTTCCGGGGCAGCGCACGTTCGGCCCTCAATGACCAGCAACCTTTCCCGGCCATCATGCCAGACGCCCAAAATATACAGGAAAATATCCTGGAAAAATATGTGACAGCACAAACATATAAGGCTAAAGACGCCTTAGGAGAAGAAGCAGCGGCGCTCAAGGCCTATGATGATGAAATTGCCACAGAACTGCTCCAGAATATATCTCACGAATTCAGAACACCTTTAAACGCCATAATAGGTTTTTCGGAAATGATCGATATGGAAGCATGGGGGCCTGTAAACGAGCAATATCACAAGAATACGAAAAATATCCTTACCGCTGCCGGGCATTTAAAAGAAGCGGTCAATGATGTATTGGATTCCGCCAAGCTCGAAGCGGGACTCATGCCGTTCGATCCTGAGTCATTCTCTCTAAAATCGGTTTTAAAGAATAGTCAGGAAAATGTTAAAAACCTTGCGGAGGAACATCAGGTAGAGTTTCTGGACAACAGCAATAATATTGATGTCATTCTTTATAATGACAAACAAAGCGTAGAGCTGTGCCTGACCAAAATTCTCTCCAGCATTATCAAAAGAGCGTCGGGCGGTGAGGTCATCAGACCGTCAGTTCTGATCAATAGCAATGCGCAGGTTAGAATCGAAATACCGATTCTTGGCTCAAGAATCAATGAAGAAAATGCCAAAAAAATGTTCGAAAAAGTTAAAACCGAACCGGATGAGCCAGTAGATTCTCCAAAAAATGACCCAAAAAATAACATGGAATATGCCCCTAAAATATCATCCGGCTTTGGATTACATGTGGCAAAGAGTCTGGCAAATATGATTGGCGGCAACATTTCTGTTCATAAATCGCAAGGTTATGTCACCCATTTGGCCCTTACCCTCAGCAATCACGAACCAGCCTCGCAAGCCCCGAATTCATAAAGATTTCATAGAGGTTTCCCTGTATTTCATTCTTTGAAACTTCTATATAAGCATTTCCCATAAATAGCTTTATAGACGAATGAGTAAAATTTTAGCTAAATTTTATGACAAATTCCTGAAAAATATACTTAAATATATATTAATATTTTCCTGATAACCAATTGTAATCAAATAAGAATTTCTGAAAAACGTTAACCTTTTGTTCATAATTTTCCTGCATATTAGGCTCACAACTTTGGCATTGAACAATAATTTAACCAAGCACATTTTGGAGATTTAGAAATGAGAAAATTTTTTACACAACTACGCAAGTCAGAAAAAGGCGCAACGGCTATTGAATATGGTCTGATTGCCGCATTGATCGCCGTGGTCGCTATCGGCGCGATGACAAGTGTTGGTACGTCACTGACAGCAAAGTTCACGACTATTAACAGCAGCCTGCAATAGACGGCTTCCCTGTTTTTATAAATTATGAATTATACATAGAAGCTCTGGATGAATTTTCCAGGGCTTCTATTTTTTTTATTCTTAAGCAACGGGGCAAGCAATGAAAAATAAAATTCTCAAGAAATTATATGTAAGCGAAGCAGGAGCAACAGCCATTGAATATGGTCTGATCATGGCGTTAGTCGTCATTGCATCTGTGGGGGCTTTAACCACCATGAGCGATACTATCGTTTTAAGCTTGCAGGATACCTCCTCAAGAGTATCAGATGCCATGGAAGAAAATTAGGCCATATCTAACTTTCTTTCGGCGCTAATATGAAGCACAAAAAATATTATAGTTAACGGAAAAAACATCTTTTTTATATATTTTCTCACTGAACCAATAGAAAAATAAAAATCGGAACCACCGTTTTGTTAACGATAATAATACTGATTACATTCTCCTTGATTATGTTATGGGCAGCCTATTCTGACCTGACACGTTATCTTTTGCCAAACAAGCTATGTCTGGCAGCCGCCGCGCTTTATCCCATATTTTTGCTGGCGACTTACGTGGATGGTGACGGCATGCCCCTGCATGATATTTTAATGTCTATTGTCATTGCCCTCGTCATTTTTGCCGTTTGCGCCGGATTTTTTGCCCTGAATATCATGGGCGGCGGGGATGTAAAATTAATTCCGATCGTGGCCTTATGGGCTGGCAGCACGCATGTTTTACCCTATTTATTCATCACTTCTCTGGTTGGCGGCCTCATTGCTATGACTATAATCATCATAAATCGCATAAATAGGTCAAAATATTACAAATCTTCAGAAAATATAAACCTCTACGTGGCAGAAAAGAAGATAAGTGCAGTCCCTTATGGAATTGGCATCGCCCTTGGCGGTCTTTTTGTCGCGTATCAGTTGTTTGCCGGACTTAATGAGACAATGGGCATTTAATGAAGCAAGAGGCATTCATAGCCTGAGGCGACAATCACAGGGTTTCAGAACAAGGATAGTATAAATGAATTTTAATATAAAAAGCATCGTTCTTATCGGGGTCGCACTGGTTGTCGCCGGCATCACGGCTGTGCTTGCGCGAAGCCTCATCACCGCGCCAGAGCCAACAGCTACCGGCTCACAGATTGTTGAAAAAGTTGTGGATTCCAAGATGAAAATCCTGGTGGCTGCAATCAATATGCCGGTAGGGCACTTCATTAAACCTGATGATCTCGTCTGGCAGTCCTGGCCAGATGAAACCGTACATGAAAGCTACGTTCAGCAAGAGTCTAACATAACATTAGACTCTTTCAACGGGGCCGTCGTAAGATCCGCAACATCCTCTGGGGAACCTATTTTAGAGAATCGTATGGTGAAGCCCGGCAACAGGGGCTTTATGGCAGCGGTTCTGCCCGCAGGAAAGCGCGCTATTTCCATAAGAATTACCGCAACCACTGGCAATGCGGGTTTTATATTTCCCGGCGACAGGGTTGATATCCTGCTGACCCATCAAGTGGCCATAAAGGATAAAACTCGCAAAAAAGCCAGCATTAGTGAAACAATACTCCACAATGTTCGAATATTAGCTATTAATCAACGCACGAATAATCCAACCCATACCCCGGCTATTGGACAAACTGCCACATTGGAAGTCACGCCAAAAGAAGCCGAAGCCATTTCACTCGCAAAGAATATTGGCGAATTATCATTGATCCTGAGAAGTTTAGGGACAGAGGACACAAAGGATGTGCAAACCGTCACATGGGACAGTGATGTCAGCCATCAAATTTCCGCTGGTTCCTCTGGCGGCGGCGCAGGCAACAATGCCTCCGTGGAAGTTTTCCGTGGCGGCGTAAAAGATACCCAAAAATTCAGCTTCAATCAGCTCATGAAGCAAGCTTTAAACGCCAATAACAACTCTGGATCAAATTCTGGGTCAAATTCTGGGTCAAATTCTGGGCAAAATGAAACTAATGACGATGGATCAGAGGAAACAGACCAATGATAAACCCCCCTTTTAACATAACATCAAGCCCCCTGATAAAATGGGTGAAACGCGCGATTGTCATGGCTCTGGCCCTACCTGTTTTATCATTTTCTATGGCGAATACGGCTGTCAGCAAAGAGGCCGTCCGGCAAAATATAGAAGTTGGCAAAGGCACGCTCATACGCTTTAAGGAACCTGTCCATAATGTTTTTATTGCCAATTCAGAAATAGCAGACCTTCAAATAAAGTCGCCTACCCTTGTCTATATTTATGGTAAAGCCCAGGGCGAGACCAACCTCTATGCGGTTACTAATGATGACCGCGTTGTTTATGAAGGCACGATCGCGGTCAATCATAATCTCGGCAGCTTGGAATCAGCCCTCAAACACGTCATTCCAGGGGCGAATATTCAGGTCAAATCCTATGAGGGTTTACTGCTGTTAACCGGAAATGTAGATAACCCGGAAGAGGCCGAAGATGCACGCCGCATGGCAGAAGATTTCATTGGCAAAGGTAAAACGATCATCAACAAACTGCAAATAGCGACACCCGTTCAGGTTAACCTGCGGGTGAGGATCGCCGAAATTGGTCGCGATACCAGAAAACAACTTGGCTTTAACTGGGAAAATCTACTTGCCAGCGGCAGTACGGCTGTCGGCATGATACAGGGCGCGAATGTTTTTAACCTCGTTCCAGATCCCACAGGCCTTACCAATAATCTGCTCAGAGAATTTGCCGTTCAAGGCCGGGGGGTAAACAGTCTGTTCAGTGGATTTAGGGCTGGAAACCTTGATATCAACTTCATTATTGATGCCCTTGAAACCGAAGGCGTATTATCTGTTCTTGCGGAACCTAATCTGACCACCCAATCCGGTGAATCTGCAAACTTCCTCGCGGGCGGCGAATATCCGGTACCGACCCTTGATCAGAACGGACGCGTGGTTATTGAGTTTAAGGAATTCGGCATTTCTCTCGAATTTACGCCGGTGGTCTTAAACAATGGCCGGATTAACATGGAGATCAAGCCTGAGGTTAGTCAACTGTCTTCAAACGGGGCGATCTCGTTACAGGGGTTCAATATTCCCGCGTTGAGTACGCGCCGGGTTGAAACCACTATAGAACTTGGTTCCGGTCAAAGTTTTGCCATCGCGGGACTGCTTCAAAACAGCGTTACCCATGATCTGGAAAAATTCCCGTGGCTGGGGGATATCCCCATCCTTGGCACTCTTTTCAGATCCAGTCAATTCAGGCGTCAGGAAACTGAACTGGTCATCATCGTAACGCCCTATATCGTAGAGCCTCATAATGGCGGTGACATGCCGTTGCCCACAGATGGGCTGGAAATACCAAATGATTATGAACGCTATATCAAGGGTCAGTCATATGCCACGAGAAAGCCGAATATGCCCGCCCCTGTGCAGGGCAAAAAAGGGCAAAAACTAAATAATGCCGCCGGCTTCATTCTGGATTAAGGGATACAAAAATGGAAGTAACAATGATAAAAAAAATTAAGAATTTCATTTCCGGCCATATCTCTATTTTGGCCTCTGTTATGATAAGCCTGATACTGGCTGGCTGTAGCGGTGCCACAAATTATATGGATAGCGACTCCCATAAACGCAATGAAGTTGAAATGGTCAGAATCCCCTTTACCGTCACTTTTGAAACGGGCAGCCCTAATCTGTCCGGCGAGATGACAGAAGAGCTGGACATATTCATGATGAAAAGCAATGTATCTTACGGCGATGAACTGAGCATGGATTTTCCTTTGCAGCGGGACGGAAAACTGTCCAAACAAAATGAAACCAGGCTTGCGTCAATGTCCGCATTGCTCAAGAAACGTGGCCTGCGGCTGTCGCCTGATATTACGCCTTATGGCCTGAGCCCCAGAGAGAATCAAGCCCGGTTACTGATTTCACGCTATGTGGTGACACCGCCGCGCTGCGGAGACTGGTCACAGCCCTCCAACAAAAATTACGGGAATAGCAGTTTGCTGAATCTGGGTTGCGCCAATCAGGCAAATTTGGGGCTTATGGTGGCCAATCCCCGTGATTTGATCATTGGCACAAACAACGGGTCGCCTGATGCAGAAAAATCTGCGAAGGCCGTCAATACTTACAGAACGAAAAAACCTGCCAACGGCACATCAAACGCATCCAAAGCTAAATAATAGTAACGGGAATAGAATATGAGCATCGCATCACTGCTAAAAAAAGATGAATCCGTCACAGATGAATTCGAGGCCTATGTCTGTGATGATGACACAACACAGGCCTTGGTTCCCGTTTTGAATGAACGGGACTGGGATCCTTCTTTGGTAAAAAAGGGGGGTATTGAAAATGCCATTAGAACGCTGGCAACGGCAGCATCACCGAAATTTTTATTTGTTGATTTGTCCAAATCAGACTCCCCCATGGATGATATGAACGCCCTTGCCGAAGTCTGTCAGCTTGGCACGATGGTGATTGCTATCGGCAAAGAAAATGACATTGACCTTTACCGGGATTTAATCAACTCAGGCGTGCAGGAATATCTGGTCAAACCCGTAACCACAGATCAGTTAAGGGAATGCATTCTGGTCGCAGAAAATGCCCTGCGCATGGCAAATGAGAATACCGAAACAACGGTGGAGAAGAAATCGGACAAACTTGTGGCTGTTGTCGGCATAAGAGGCGGCGTTGGGGCCAGCACAATTGTCAGTAGCTGCGCATGGGTCATCGCCAATGAAATGAAACAGAATACCGCTATTCTTGATATGGATATCTATTTTGGTACAGATGCTTTGACATTTGATCTGGAGCCGGGGCGCGGATTATGTGATGCCCTTGAGAACCCGAGCCGGATTGATGGGCTATTCATTGAGCGGGCCATGATTCGC
Source organism: Emcibacter sp. (assembly GCA_026982375.1). Lineage (GTDB taxonomy): Bacteria > Pseudomonadota > Alphaproteobacteria > Sphingomonadales > Emcibacteraceae > Paremcibacter. The sequence goes on from JALSHF010000018.1 coordinate 9,867, forward strand.
CAAGGCGAAAATCTATCGATTCTGGGATCAGAGGCGTCCCTGAACGATCCAACCTATACTGATCCTGCCGCTATGAGCCACTTGATTTCGGAATTAAAACATAATTTCAATTATGTGATTATGGATCTTCCGCGAAATATGGCCGCAGAATATCCATTAATGTTGTCAGAAGCAGATGAAATCATCCTCGTATCTGACCTTACGCTGCCAGCGGCCCGTGATGTTATCCGCTTTTTGGCATTATGCAAAACCATCGCGCCTGAGACAACCGTTAAGATTGTCCTGAACAAGGTCGCGGGCGCGGGCATGGTTGAAGTAGACAAGAAAGATTTTGAAGCCTCAATAGAGCGTAGCGTAGATTGGGAAATTCCTTTTGATCCAAAATTAATGGTTCAAGCTTCAAGAGCGGGAAAGCCTTTACCGCAAGCTGCCAAAATGAGTAAAATAGTTAAAGTTCTTACCGCTATCAGCGCGGATATTACCGGGGATAATATGGCTGAAGAAAAGAACTCATTTTGGAAAAAAATAACTTCAGGACCCAAAAAATAAATACCTGCATTCAGTTAATATAGTGAAATCGTGAGAAAATATGAAACCGGCGTTTGGAAGAAAATCTAGCCAAGATGGGAAGGCAACCCTGATAGCAAAAAAAGTGGCAAAACCTGCTGCTTTTGGCAAGGGTCACCTGTCCTCAGCACCTGAAACGCCTAAAACAGCTTCGGGCGCGGCGCGTAATATTGTCTTATCTAATGCCAATATGGTTGATAAGGCGTATGAGCTTATCGAATCCGTCATGCTGGAACAAATGGATCCCAAACATGCGCGCGAAATGGATCGCAATGAAGTTACGGACTTTATAGAAAACCTCATTGACGAAGAAACCGGCAAACATCGTATGGACTTGAACGACCTTGAGCGCCGGGATCTCGTCACAGTGCTGTTGAACGATCTGTTAACCTCTGAGAGTAGCGACAAAAAGAAAAATGCGGATGAGAATTCCGGCGGGGAAGAAGACGTTAATGTTGTTCGCAACCATAAACATGCGCAAAAGCAAGTAAACGAACAAAAACATCAGGTTAGCCAAGATAGCATCATGGATGCAAAGGATCGCTTGCAACCCTTGCTACTTGAATATATTGATGCATCCGCCGCCAATGAAATGGACCGATCCGAGCTTGCAGAACAAGTAAGCGAAGCCGTCAATGAACTGATGGTGCAAGAAAAAATCAACCTGAATTTGCGCGAGCAGCGCGACCTGGTCAATATGCTGCTCCATGATATGCTTGGCCTCGGCCCTCTGGAGCCTCTTTTAGGGAATGAGGAAATTACCGAAATTATGGTCAATGGCCCCAAGCAGGTTTACATTGAAAAAGCTGGCAAGCTTATACTTTCTGATGTGACATTCCGGGACAATCAGCATCTGATGAATATCTGCACACGGATTGTCACCGCCGTCGGCCGCCGGGTTGATGAATCCACACCGCTTTGTGATGCCCGCCTCATGGACGGCAGCCGCGTGAATATTGTCATTCCGCCGCTTGCCCTTGATGGCCCGTCAATATCAATCCGGAAATTTGCCAAACAGAAAATCACGCTGGATCATATGATCGACTGGAAAAGTATGTCACACAACATGGGGACGGTCTTAAAAATTGCCGGGGCCTGTCGTTTGAACATTCTTATCTCGGGTGGAACGGGTTCAGGTAAAACAACCATGCTGAACGCTTTGTCCCGCATGGTTGACGTCGGCGAACGGGTGGTGACAATTGAGGATACCGCCGAACTGCAAATGCAGCAGCCCCATGTGGTACGGCTCGAAACACGGCCCGCAAATCTTGAGGGCAAAGGTGAAATCAGTATGCGGGATCTCGTAAAGAACGCCCTGCGTATGCGTCCAGACCGAATTATTCTGGGAGAGGTGCGCGGCGCAGAAGCCTTTGACGTGCTGCAGGCCATGAATACGGGCCATGATGGATCAATGTGTACCCTTCATGCCAATAACCCGCGCGAAGCCCTGACCCGTATGGAAAATATGATCGGCATGGCTGATTTGAAGTTGCCTCAGAAAGCTGTCCGAGAACAGATCGCAGGGGCCGTCGATCTTGTCGTGCAGGTTTCAAGAATGCGGGATGGCGGGCGGCGCTGTGCGGCCATTACAGAAATTGTCGGCATGGAAGGCGACATTATCACCACGCAAGATCTGTTTATTTATGAGTTTACCGGAGAAGATGCGGATGGAAACCTGGAGGGCCGTTTCAAGTCCATGGGTGTCCGTCCGTATTTTGCGGAAAAAGCCGCTTACTTTGGTTTGGACAAAGCTTTGATGGAGGCCTTATAGGAATAAAATGGACGTTACAAACCCAACCATAGTCACCATTGGAATCTTCGCTTGCGTTTTTATCATACTCGCCAGCCTAACCGCCGCGTCAGGCGCATTTGGCCAAAACAACAAGATTATTGGCAAAAAGCTTAACAAAATCAGAATCCGGCACGGCAAAGATAAAATGCTGGCAAAAGAACAGGCCAAGAAGAATCTTTTTGTAAAAAAAGAAGTTTCCCTCTTCGATCGCTTCATTCCAAAACCCGCAGAGCTCAGGCAACGCCTGGATAAAACCGGCAAGGACATCAGTTTCAAAAAATACATCATAGCCACGATTATAACGGCTGTTCTTTGTACAGTTTTGATCGAATTCGTCGGCGGGCTGTCCTTTCTGCCCTCATTGATGATTGGTATTTTTCTCGGCCTCTTCATCCCCCATACCTATATTAACAGGGTGGTGAAAAACAGGCTTGCCAAATTTACCAAACAATTTCCAGAAGCCATTGACCTGATTGTACGCGGATTGCGCGCAGGCCTTCCCGTAACGGAATCAATCCATGCCGTGGCCCGGGAAATGCAAGACCCCATATCAACAGAGTTTTTAAAAATAACCGACGAAATCAAGTTGGGAAAGACCATGGATGAAGCCTTGTGGGCAACGGCAAAACGTCTGGATACACCTGATTTTAAATTTTTTGTTATCAGCTTGTCCGTACAGCAGGAAACCGGGGGCAATCTGGCAGAAACCCTTAGTAACCTGACAGAAATCCTTCGTGGAAGAACCAGATTAAAGCTTAAAATCAAAGCCATGATCTCGGAGGGCAAGGCAAGTGCCTATATCATCGGTTCCCTGCCGTTTCTTATGTGCGGTCTGCTTTCTGTGATGAATTATGAATATATGTCCGTCATGTTTACCGATCCAATGGGACAGATGGCCCTCGCGGGGGCCGCTGTATGGATGGGCATCGGCGTCTTTATTCTGGCTCAAATGATAAATTTCGAGGCATAGAACATGGAAGCTTACTTACCTAATGGAATTTCAGTAGAAGATGTCATTACCGTATTGGCCGCGATGTCCGCATTTCTGGTGGTTTTAGCCATCTGGACTAGCGGGCTTATCAAAGACCCCATGCACGGCCGGATTAAACATCTGCAAGGCCGCCGGCAAGACCTGAAACGGGGCTATACGGCGCCTGTCAAACGCAAATCACCAGTGAAAAGAGCATCCCATCTGGGCGCAATGCAAGTCATCGTGAACGGATTTAACCTCTTGAAAAATGAACAGGCCGAAAAATTCCGCCTAAAGCTTTTGCAGGCCGGGTATCGTTCAAAGGACGCTCTGGTATTTTTTATGTTCTTTAAATTGGTCTTGCCCATTCTTATTGGCATCGTCGCTGTTGTTCTTATTTATGGTGTCGGCATGTTTGATCTGGAGCCTATGATGAAAACGCTTGCCAGCGGTGGCTCGGTTCTTGTGGCGTCTATTTTGCCTGAAACAATTTTGAAAAATATTACCATTAAACGCAATCTGGAAATGCAAAAGGCCTTGCCCGATGTGCTGGACTTGCTGGTGATTTGTGCGGAAGCCGGCCTAACTCTGGATTCAGCCTTACATAGGGTCGTAAAAGAAATGGCCCAGACAGGGCCGGATCTGGCAGATGAACTTAGTTTGACCGCCATTGAGCTGGGTTTCCTGCCAGAACGCAAGCAAGCTTTGGCCAATCTGGCAGAACGCGTAACCTTGCCCGCCGTAAGATCCGTAACCGCGACCCTGATACAATCAGAAAAATACGGTACGCCCCTCGCCCAATCATTAAGGGTATTATCCGCTGAATTCAGGAATGACCGCATGATGAAGGCAGAAGAAAAAGCGGCAAAACTTCCGGCAACAATGACCATTCCGCTTATCTTGTTTATTCTGCCAACATTATTTGTTGTATTGATAGGTCCCGCAGCCTGTCAAATTTCCAGTACCCTTGTTTAGGAATGGTACGAAATGAAAAAAAATGGCCGCAAGGAGAGTTGCTTAATAACCTTATTATTCAGGAGCTCTTAAGATGAAAAACAACATCAGAAAAACGCCCTTAAGGAGATTTCTTAAGCGGCTAAGGCGCAACCAGACCGGCTCTACTCTTGTCGAGATGGCCTTTGTTCTGCCTGTGATTTCAATGGCCACAATCGGCACGTTAGAAGTCGGCGTAACCATGCTGAGCACCACCATGCTCGAGGGCGCAATTTCAGAAGCATCCCGCGCCGGCATGACAGGTTATGCCGTAGATGGCAAGACACGCGAAGAATATATCAATGATCTTCTCGCCGAAAGAACCTTTGGCATGATTGATCTTACCAATCTCGTGATCAATCAAAGAGTTTATGAAGATTTTGCGGATGTGGGGATTCCCGAGCCTTATACTGATGTCAACGGCGACAATGTCTATAGCGCAGGTGTCGATAGCTACACTGATATGAACTGCAATGATCAGTGGGATTCAGAAGTCGGCACCGACGGCGTTGGCGGCCCAGGACAGATCGTCTTGTATGAGGCCATTTATGACGCCAATCTTATGACAGGATTTTTCTCAAGAATGGTGGGAGATGAAGACGGTAAAATCAGGCTGACCGCAAGTACCGTCATTCAAAACGAGCCCTATGGCACCCCTGATCCCAGCTGCGTAGCCGCTGTGAAAACTTAAGGGGAAATATCATGCTGATTAATCTTAGAAAAATAATTATTCCGCGCTTCATCAGGAATTTGAAGAAATCAACCAAAGGCACTATTCTGATCGAATTTGCCTATATATTTCCGATCGCCCTGATTTTATTAATGGGCGGATTCGAAACTTTCAGGCTCTTGATGGCACACAGAAAAGCCAATACGACAGTCATGAGCGTCGGCAATCTGGTTTCTCAAAATAAAAAGCTTGATAGTGCGGCCGTTCAAAATATATTCGACGCTGTTGAAAATATTATGAAACCGCTGGAATTGAGCGAAGATGGGCAAATATTTATGTCCTACATAACAGGTACCGCTGGCGGAAATAACATAGACCTGCAATGTAAAGGTACCGCAAATGCCTCCCTCGCCAGTAAAATAGGTGCAGAAGGAGACGAGGCCGACTTAACCAGCATCCCAGGAAATTTTACCATAGAAGATACGGAAACCGTCGTAATTTCAGAAGTGGTTTACCGATATGAGCCTATGGTTATGAATCTTAGTGGATTGTTGCACAACACTATTTTTGCGCCCCACGACATCTATCATGTGTCCGTACAAAAACCACGCTACGCGACGATTGAGTTTAGCGAAGGCTGCCCATAAAGCACTGAAATAGCATAATTTTATCTATAAGTCATCCAGATGTCCTGAGTAACCGAAGTCACCGCGCTATCATTGTTTTCGCCTGCCCTATTGGTGAGCATACCCCCAATTAAATTCAAAATAGTTAACAAAGTGTTAATTTTTTAGTTGATTTGACGAATCATATAGAGGATGATTCATCTAGTGATTTGAATCCATGGGAAAATCCCGCCCGGGTATAATTTGTTATTGGCGGAATTTGCAATATTAAGGACATAGCGTGTTCGTCAAATGAATGTTTCGTTATTAAACCACCGTATCTCCAAACGGTTAAAAATATCAGACTTAAAAACATCTGACGCAGAAGCCTCCAGCCAAGAAACCTCTAGCTCTGAGGGATTTGGAAAAGATTTCGGGTTATTTGACTCAGTCTTCCATGAGGTCAGTACGGCCATCGTCATCATTTCTTGTACAGACAAAGATCTTCCCCCGGAAATTATGGACATAAATCATCATTTTGAACTAATAACAGGTTATAATTTTGATGAAATACAGGGCCAGAGTTTATATAAATTCCTGATCGGCACACAATTTGAGGCCAATCGACATATCATTGAAAGAACAATAGAAAACCGTCAGGCGGCCATCCTTTCTTGCCCGTGGAAGAATAAGAATGGCCAAACTCTCGATATTGACATGACCATCCGACCCTTCAATAGCCATGACGGCAAGTCCAAGTTCATCTGCGTCCTCCGAGAGAATAAGAACGAGAATAATGTTCGAAATGATGCCGCAAAAGAAACCAAGAAAAAACTTCTCGCCGCCATGCATCATAATTTTAAGACCCCCCTCAATGGTATTCTGGGATATTCCGAGGTCATTATGTCGGAAATGATGGGCCCCATTGGTCAGGAATCTTACAAGAGTTACGCTCAGGATATTCATGGGGCCGGAAAAGACTTGCTGCAACTTATTGACAATCTTCTTGAGTTAAAAGAATTGGAGACGACCGAGTTCAAACTACAAGAAGAAACATTCCCGCCCGGCGGCATGATCGCAGAATGCCTGAGAAAAATATCTCCGTCTGCTGACAAAGGGAAGATACGTCTTTCAACGAACATCGAACCAGATTTTCCAGATATTTTCGGCGACAAATCCCGCCTTCAACAGGTCATTCACAGCCTTCTGACCAATGCGGTGAAATTTACCCCGCCCGGCGGTGAAATTCTCCTCACTGCGGTAAAAGATAAAAATGGCGCAGGCCTTATTAATTGTCAGGATAATGGGCAGGGCATGCCTTCACAACAATTGGCCAAAGCTTTTTGTCATGACACCCATCTGTCCGATATATACGCCGCCCCGACTGTTGGTATTGGGTTTGGCCTTTCCTATGTCAAACAGATTATAGAAAAACACGGTGGTACAGTATCCATTATCAGTTCGGTCGGCAAAGGGACAACGGTAACCCTGTATCTGCCTGCTGAACGGCTTTGCTAGAGCATCATCAGACAATGAAAAACCCTCAAAATGAAATCTGATACTTGCTTTATACCGCCTTCACCCCATATAATTATCCATATATGACAAAGTAACCATAATCTTCAGGACAAGACATGAGTAATTCTCTGAATATCATTTCCGCAAATAACCTTCGCAGCGGTTTGAATGTTTATTTTACCCAAAATGAGGGCCAGAATGAGGGCCAGAATGAGGGAGAGACCCGTTGGAAAAGCGACAGCTCTTTGGCCACGGTCTATTCAGAAGATCAATTGGCCGGCGCATTCGAACGTGCAAAACAGGATATGGAAAATAATATCGTTGTTGATTGTGTCATCGTCCCCGTTGATGACAACCACAATCCTGTTACAGTACGCGAAAAAATTCGCGCGGCGGGCCCATCTGTTAAATATGGAAAATAAATCACCGCTAAGATTACAGGTCAGTCTATCGGCCTAAAGGACACAGATATGATCATATTGCAGATTTATGCCGACAACCCCCTCAGAAATTTTCACTATCTGATCGCCTGCCCACAAACCCGTGATGCCATGGTGATCGACCCGCTTGACGTCGGCAAGTGCCTTGAGGCTGCTGCGGAGCAAGATTTAAAAATTACCAAAATCCTCAACACCCATGAACATTGGGATCATATCGACGGCAATGAGGAAATGAGGGAAAAAACCGGTGCGAAGATATATGCCCATCATGGCGCGATGGAAAAAATTGGCAATGTTGATGTGGGGGTGCGCGCGCAAGACAGGCTGGCCATCGGCAGCTCGGTTATACTGAAAGCTCTGGATACGCCCGGACATACCAGCAGCCACCTGTGCCTGCTTTCTGAATCTGATCAGCCCGCACTTTTTTGCGGGGACACCCTATTCAATGCCGGGGCCGGAAATTGCCATAATGGCGGTAACCCCGATGATTTATATGATACATTTTCTGAGCAACTGGACTTATTGCCTGACAATGTGCGGATATATCCGGGGCATGATTATATTATCAATAATCTGGAATTCACGCTGGACCGGGAACCCGCTAATGAGGAAGCCCGAAAAATGTTGCAAAAACTGCGCGGCCAAGACCCCCATGATGCCTATATTACCACCATGGCTGATGAACGCCGTATCAACAGTTTTTTCAGGTTGCGCAACCCTGACATCATTCAAAAATTACAAAATGAAAATGCCGAAATTTCTGACAAGCCGGCGCCGCGAGAAATATTCAAAGCCCTTAGGCAACTCAGGAATAACTGGTAATCCAAATTTAAACTTACCTTAGAGGAAATACACATGAGTCTGGAAGACATCACAGCAACCATTCGCGACAAAGCGCAATCAATGGACGCCAATGGGAAAAAAATCAAAATTGACTTGAAGGGTGATGGCACCGTCTTTATCGATGCAACGACATCGCCGCCAACCGTCACCAACGACGATCATGAGGCTGATGTCACGCTGATTATCAGTGAAGAAAATTTTGAAGGGCTCATGGATGGCTCCTTAAATCCTCAGATGGCTTTTATGATGGGCAAGCTGAAAATTGACGGTGATATGGGCCTCGCTTTGAAAATGGGCGACCTTTTCAGTTAGAGCATCCCGGTTGATCAGGGCGCGATTAACCCATGGGCCCGGCAAGCGGCGAGCAGGCTATTCAGGGCGGCGCGCGCTTCCACGTCTATAACGGTGCCCGCCGCTGCATCGCTAATGGCGGGCTGCTGCGGGCCGACGACCTGTTGACCTGAAACCTCAAGCTTTTGCGCTGTCACGACCCCTGTTTGCCACAGACCAGACCGAAATTGGGCCATAACTTCATCATCCTTCAGCCAAAGTTGCAGACCTTCAAAAGGGGCGTGAAATTGCCAGACGCCGCCGATATATTGGGCAATCTTCCCGTCATGGCCCAGCCAGTCACCTGTGGCCACACTCGCCACAAGCCATAAACCACCCTCGGGAGGGGACACCGGCGGGCTGGCTAAACTGGCCGTTTCCACCGCTGTTTGCACCAAAGCATCGAGTATATTCAATGCCATATTATGCGTGACCTCTTTCTGGGACTGCGTAGAGATAATATAGGGCGTCATGAGCCGCGGTGTTTGATTAACCATTTTAGGGTTCCTTCTTAAAAAGTTATATATTTACACGGATAGAATCAACGGCCAGCCACGGCCAATATTGTCACTGATTTGGAAAATTCGAACATCCAGAATTGCCTGCGCGGTGCCAAAATCCTCAATCTGGGATGATGCCGAATAAATCACTTCGGAAACATCACTGGTCAAAGTTCGAACCACCGCCCCGCCATTTAAAATTTCAATATCATATCTTTCAAAATTCTCACCGAGCGGGACATCAGCATTATCCATCCAGTCCCCGCCCACACGGCTGCGCCTGATCCAGCTCAACGCCAGCGTACCGGCACCGTCCCGCAGCCCTTTTCCATGCACGGGCGAAAAAGGCTTCAAAACGGCGGCCCCGAAAACGCGGCTTATGGCAGGGGCATTTTCGACGCTTGCCCCCGCCGTCACAAGTTTGAAATGGTGACTAAGCCCAATATCAGAAGGATACATTGCCGCCATATTAACCGTTGCGCTGTTAAGCAAAACAAAGCTTTCTGACAGGGTATGCTGAGTTATATGTCTTTCGGTCCCTCGCCGCCCCCTGAGCAATCCGGTCAATCGATAGGAGCCATCCGGCTCAAAGCTTGCCTGTTGAAATTGAATAATCTCCCCGCCAACCCAGGCGATATTGGCACCATTCAAAACAGCCTCCGATGTTGCGCCAGATAATCCGTGATCCGGATTATCCAACCGGACAAATATCTCATTGCCATAATCCCAATAGGCGGCGGGCCCAACCGGCAATATATTTTCAACAATTCCGCTAATGGCATCCACATTGGCGTAATCCAACGGCGCATATGTTTGATCATTATCTCTTGATATGAACAGGCCCGCGCCGGGCCATTTCCCTGCCCCTGCGGCCACGGCCCAGAAAAAAACAGGTGATGTGACATTTTCACCCGTTATGGCCGGCATATCAAAATGAAAAAACACACTTTCTGCCAATTCCTCCACTTGTTGCGCCGGCACAGGGCCACTATCCGCTTGCGCAGATCTTTCCAGACGAAGATTAGAGAATTTCACCGCCTGACATTGCACTCCCTCCGGCCCGATTTCTGTTTCTTGCAGCAAATAATCCTGCACCTGTGATTCGGACGCCATCGTGACGATATCACCGGGCAAGAGGTCACCATATTTATGGGGCAAGGCAAAACTTATTGTTTCCCGGCCATACCAGGCAAGGTCAAGCTGTATCTCGGAGGCGGTTTTTGCCTGACTTGATGATAAAACCAATGGCAGCCCGCTTTGACGGACAATGTCACTTGCCACATTTAATCTTCTGGCCCTTTGATGTCCGGTTTGATAATCCCGGCTGGGATCAATATAAGACAGGCCGATTTCCCGGGGCAGCTCCATATCCTGCTGGCGGGTTATGGTTATCTTGTCCGAAGGGCGCGCCCCCTGTGGGGATTGAACCAAATCATCAGGCAACACCACCGCCCCCGGCAATCGTCCCAGCTTTCGGAACAGCAGACCATTTTCCTGCTCTACCACATCAAATTGATAAACCCGCGCAAGCTCTTCTATGGCAGCTCTGGATTTCACAGGGCCAGAGATCAAATAACCACCGACCACCTGATTCAGGTCACTGGCATCAAATATGGTAATATTTGACAGTTGGCAAATATCAGAAACAATAGCAGAAAGTAAAATTTCCCCGCCAGTATCCGCAATGACCTCAAAGGTCAGATTAGGAATACGGTTGGCATATTCACCCAACGCCAAATCCTCAAATACCACATAGGACAGATTGGCAAACCCGTTAACATTGCCCTGCCCTTCAAGGGCTTCAATCATGGGGTCTGATTGTTGAAAGCCATCGCCCTGATAAATCCTCATTTCCCCGCCGACGGCTATTTTACCTGCGCCATCCCGCAACAGCTTGCCATCTGCCCAGACACGCCCCACATCTGAAATCTCGCGCCCGGACAGGGCCACGGCGAATGACGCGCTATAACTATATTCAATCGTCGTAACATTTTGCCTGCTGCCCTTGCCGCCGCTGCTTTCTGTTTTCTCATTTCGGGTTTCCTTCAAGCCCGAAGACCAGATCACATTGCCCGGCACTCTCATTGTCCCATAAATCCGGGAAATCGGCTCGCCGTAAGCAGAGGTTTGAACGCTAAGGTCTTTCAACCGCCCGCCTTCGATTGTGCGGGAACTGGTGCCCCCGAAAATTGCCTGATCAACGCGTTGACCGATCAAACCACCAACAAGGCCGCCAATAGGCCCGCCAATGGCGGTTCCAACGACAGTAAGTACAACACTCGCCATTATATCATTCCTGTATTTTTTAATGAGAGACTTTGTGAAATCAGTTTAGAGGGGAAAGCATGAACCGAGGTTATTCTGGACCGCCAGACGTCGTCCAGCCCATGCTCAACCACCTTGCCATATTTCTCACAAGCATGAATAATGCCGCGATCCGATATGATGGCAGCATGTTCCAGATATTTACCAAATTTCAGGATCAGAATATGACCCGCCGTCAGATCATTTCTTGGGCAAGCCATAAAACCCGCCGCTATTGCCTGCCGGGAAATTGCGAATTTTTCAGGTATTTTTTTATAGTCTTTATGATCAAATCCCGTAAGCCCTATGGCTTTTGCCACATAGACGATCAAGCCTATGCAATCCAGACCATTGGCCGGATCGCGTCCCTGATGACGGAAAGATGACCCAACGCAGCTTCGCGCTATTGAAATTATCTTTTTTTGATGCAGATCGCATGTGGTCATTTCAAAAAAACTTTGCTATCACTATTCAACAGAAAATAAAATGGAGAAATTGTCGGCTATGGACATGAATGTTATCGGGTTGCATATTCACGAGTTAAGAAACCAATGCCGCTTTATCGAGGCAAGTGTGGATATTTTAAACCAGTCAATGGAAAAACAAGCCTCTGTTGGCGTTTTTTTTGGTCTGCAAAATATCATGCTCGGGACAAATAATATTTCCCGCACCCTTTGGACACCGCGTAAAAAGGGGAAAGAACGCGCCGCATCCTTACGGGAAACCCTTGGCCTTCCAGAGAAATACCCTTTGAATAATGAGAGTATTCTGTCACTTGTTGATCATGCTGATGAAGCCAGCGATCAATGGATCAACCGATCCAAGGATAAGTATATCCTCTATGACTTCATTGGCGATATATCCGCAAGTCAGCATAAAGACGTTGAAACAAAAAATATTTTCCGGGCCTTTGATACAGCCACGAAAATATATACCTATCTTGGCACGAGCTTTAATCTTGAGGCCCTGTTAAAGGCACTGGCGGATGTGAGCAACCGGGTGAATCAGGTTCATATGCGCCTGTATCCTGACCAATGGAAAGAAGAGCCCGCCTCAAAAGAAGAAGAAAAGCCAGCATTAAAGAAAACAAGCCCGAAAAAAACGGCGGCGAAGAAAACTACCCTAGTAAAACCGGCCCAAAAAAAACCGGCCCAAAAGAAATCGGCTGCAAAGAAAACGACCAAGAAGCCAGCCGCTAAAAAATAATCCCCTCATTTAAGGCCGGGATAGTTATAGAGGGAATCTGTCCCGGGTATGGCTATCTCGCCTTTAAAGTTTTCAAAATTCTGAAATTTATTTTTACAGGTTGCCGATCGTTTATCGCAGCCCGCAGCGGCAAGAAACTGATCGCCAACCATTATGGGTTCGGGCGGCTGATCATATAAAATAAATTGCCCCCCCGTAAAAGTCTTTACTTCTGACATAATGCCGCTATTGCCGCCCCGAAGCCAGCGGACATAACCATAATCATACCATCCGCTCGCCTCTGGCTTGTTCACATCCGTAAAGCTGTCTCGGCCCAGAACTTCTGTCACGCTGCCGAGGGCTGTATATTTTTCCATATTAACATGACAATTATCAGTCCCCAGATCCGCGCGGCATTCGGGCGAGTATAGATGCCCTATCACCTGCTGTAATTTCTGCGCAAGCCCCCTGATGTCAACGGTGAAATTTTGATCCTTCAATGTGAATTCCCCGAGCCAGCCATGACGGACAGAGATTTTTCCCATCGTCAAATCCTGCCAGTTCACCTGAAAAATTGAAATGCGGCTGTGATCCAGCAGCCCGGCGCGAATGTCTTTTTCTGACAGGCCATCCGAAGATAATATCGCCTGAACTTCCAGATTATCCACATTTAAACTGTTGGTGCTGCTTACCATAGAGGGCAGGAAACTATTAACCGGTGAAAAGGTAAGATTATCAAAATAGATTTCCCTGTCATGGGTGGTAAAGGCCAGCCGCACGCCGTCCCGGCGCGTTAATACCCAGCATGTGACCATTGAGGTAAGTTCGCCTGAAATATGGCTTTTCAATTGCGGAGAAATTTGTTTCATTTAAACCCTTACCTCAATCAACGCAATGGATGGGATTTGTCCGGCCTGATAGCTTTCTAAGGTTATCGGCAGGAAATCATCTGAAAAACGCACCGGAACATCAAATTCATATCCCGCCGTAATCACAGCTCCGTTCACGGGAGCCACCTCAAAAATGACAACACCGTTTGTCACATCCACCTGCCAGCCGGCGGCCTGCACCGCGCCATCAACGGCAATGAGTACCGTACCTATTACCGGTTTTCGGATATCACGTATGTGCAGAACTCCCCCACTGTCATATGTTTTTGTCAATTGGAATGAGGCCGTGACGCCGTCTCCCGCGCCGATGGTTTGGTCGGTTGCCGCAATAGCCTCCATCGGGGCGCAGCTTTTAAAATCAAGCCAGTCCTTATAGCGAAAACCATAGGCCCGCCCGGCACGCGCCCGAAAAAAACCGATTAATTCGCCCAGGTCATTTTCCGATCTGAGGCCCAGACCAACATCATAAATATTTCGGGCCTGCGCCCATTCCTGATTGCGTTGTTCATGCCCCGAAGCCATCTCAATCACAGTTGTCATAAATTGCGGCCCGCCGCTCGCACCGTAGCTGATGTCTTCCGGCAGCCTTACTTCGTGAAATCCTGTCATAATATTTTCCTGATTATTGGTGTAAATTACCCCGTCACGGACAATTTGCGGGTAGGCCCAGACAAAGATTTCTGCGTAATTATCCTGAAACCCAAGGTCCACGGCCCCAATGATATTGCGCCAATTTTCCAAAGTTTCCGGCAGCAGGTTAAAACCACCAAAATAATGGGTTTCTTCCCGGGGGTAGGCTAATGTTTGATCGATAATATCAATGGCGGCTTGGCGTTTTCCCCATTCCCCATTCAGGACAAAATCATAATCTTCCACCTGCAGGAAATCAAAAGCCGGCCATTGCCAATAAGATGATGGAAAATTAACGACACCCGCGATGGGGGCATTATCATGCAGCACTTGCGGCGTGAAGAACAAAAGCCCCACGTTAGCCGAGGGATATTGAGCTTTCACCTGATCTTTTAACCAAAGGGTTGATTGACCCAGTTTATCCCTGAGCCAGTTTAAATAATCCTGCTGATCCGGCGTGGCAATTTCAGTGGCCAGCAGATGTTTGGGCGGCACAGCATTGGTGGTTTCTGCCGTATAAAGCGCTGTGGTCACATCATCATAAATATGCGGCACGCCTTCCCCGTCCTCTGCAATCCACCACCAGGGCTCGCCGACCTGATAATAATGATCCGCACCAACAAGCTCTATAATCTGTCCGAATGCCAGAAAAACATCCCGCAAATAATCAAGAGCGTCCTGATTGGTTGGTGCGACCAAACCGGAAGGCGGCACCCAGCCGGTTCGGGCCGGCGCGCCATCATGGGCTTTTTGCTGCCAGATTTCGGGGATATTTTCTGCAAAAACCTCATAGGACAGCGAGAATATAACTTTAAAGCCAAAATAATTGGCCAGTTCCAGAAAGTTTTTATGCCAGCTTATGGCCGCCTTGTTTAATTTTTCCTTGGTGGTATCAATGATGAACCGGCCTTCTGCCCCATCCCAGCTCAAACTATAATAATGGCTCATCCCCACATAATGGTTGATCCAGCCGCTATAGCCCAGACGTATCATATTCCAGATCACCCGTTCCGGGGCAAGCGATGTGACATCATCATAGCCATTGGCAATACGCAGGTCATGACTTTGGACATAACCGTCCCCGACTTTCAAAGTCGATGTGGGGCCACTGACGGTGATCTCGGAAATGGTGACCTGCGCGTCGACGGCGGCGGGCAAGGGGCCTGTGGTTGCACCGTCAAAAGCCGTTGGCACCATACTGATAAACATCCGGTCAATGTCTTTTGGATATACGGGGTCTGCCTCTAACGGATGCAGATAGCCGCCGGCAAGATCATCAAAATTCAACGTGATAATGGCATCGTCATTGCTGCCCACGGCATAATTCCACAGGCGGACATACCATGTGCGCGCAAGGCCATTCTGATCCCTGCCCTCTATGGTCAATGTGGGGCTATGTAAAATATCCAGCGCCTTGACATTAACGGATTGCCAGCGGAAACTCAGCACGCTATGAGAATAATCCCTGTTGGTGGCATACTGATGAAAGGGATGATCAATAGTGTCCACCGTATCCCATATGAGACCGCATAAATCCTCATAGCGGTAAAATACAAGGTCAATGGCCAGGCTGTCATAGCCCGTCGTCACCATAGAGGCCATCATGGGACGGGGGAAATTAACCGTCCAGTAGCGGGGCGAAAATCTGCGGATATAACTGATTTGCGCCTGATCTTCCTGCGTTGCCAGCCAATACATTATAAATCCCTTTCGGCGCGGCCCATGGCCCGGCGCACAGCCACGGCGACCTGGCCTGCGCTGCGCCGTGACATATCATTGCCGCCGCCCTGATTGGTAATATTTATGGTAATATTGGTCATTCTGTCCGAAGTCCTCTCGCTCTTCACACCCTGATTTGGGATAATGCGGCCCGGGTTTTCCGGTACGAATAACTCCGGCCCCCTTTCCCCCACCAGATAGGGCTGGCGCGCCCCGACCGTCCCGCCGCCTGCACGGCCAAAAAACGCGCTGGCAATATTGCCAATTGCCCCGCCAATGCCGCTACTCTGGCCAAAAATACTGTTCAGGCCGGACTGGACGGCACTATTGGCAATGTCATTCAGCACCGATAAAGCCACCTGTTTCAGACTGGAAAAATTAAGTTCTCCATTGCGGGCGAAATTTTCAAAAACCCGCGTCATGCCATCAGTCGTTCGCGCCGCCACATCCTCAAGCCCGCCAAAATCTTTCTCGATATCCGCCAACTGCCCGCGCAAGTCCGCACTATCAGCCCTGATCTTCACGACCAGACTGTCTATAACTGTTTCTGTCATAATTTTTTCCATAAAAAAACCGCCGAGGGCAGGTCAAAATAAACTTCGCCTCTTATTTTTAAAGTTACCTTCTAGGGCAATTCATATTATTATATCCCCTACTGCGGCGATAATACTCCTTGTACTTCGAGAGGATCTTGCAGCTCTTAGTAATGGTATTAAAACAGCTGCCATATGCAGTAATTTTCCGGTTCTCGGATCCTTGATTTGCCTAAGCATATTTTCAATTGTGAGGTTTATCTGGTTTAATTCATTTTGAAGTTTAAGAACCTTTTCCCTGACTTCATCATGAGTGAGTTTGACATTATTAAATTCTACCCATATCCTGCGACACTCCATTGATAGTTGCTCTGCCGTTCCTTTTTGTTCTGGATGATTATTAATGACGATATAACTCTGGCCGTTACCGTAACACAAATAATTTTCGACAGACGATTTGGTATGAATATTTGGTTGACGCATAGTAAATCTCCAAAATGTTGTTCAATAAAAATAATCGTATGTAATGAAAGAGGCCGTTTTGATTTTAATAAATAATAATAGGGGATTAGGGTCATGATATTCCGAAATTTAATACAAAAATTCCTAGCCCTCGGCACCGGAATTATACTGATCTTCGTAACCATATTTATTGTTGTGGTCGTGCAGGAATATTACTGGGAAAATGACTATAACCGGATGAATCAGGAATTAGCTGAAGTGTCTAAATCCCTTGAAAGAGATAGCGCCGCAAGGAAACGTCAAGACGAAGAAATCCGGCAAGCTTCCAGAGAACGAGAACGGAAAAGCCGGCTATACCATATGTCACTTAGCACAGCTTTCAAAGAAGGCCGTTGCCCTGATTTTCTGGAACTTCTTGATTTTAAAATACCCCTAATGACCCCGGAAAGCCTTCTGCAAGCGGATCTTTATATGCGCGGCACATGCGCAAAGCAGGACTTCTCCAAAGCCTTGGCAATTTATGACACTTCTTTACATTATATTTATGATGACAGCCCAAAAACCAATGCCCAACCTAAGATATTATTGGCGGAATATTACGGTTATACCGCCCATATTAAATTTCGTCTGGCAACCCTTTATTGGCGCGGCCAAGGGGTTGCTGAAGACAGACAGAAAGCTCTGGAATTATCAAAAGAAGCCGCCCTTATATTGGCCCCGTGGTATGCTAAAGTAAAACACCGTGCCCCTGATCCCGATCTTGGCCCCACCAATGCATGGAGCATGTCCGATGTGGATATTCTCGAAAATGTCACCTTTCATGGGACGGGGCCGTGGGATATGCCGGGGCCGCTTATCCAACAGATAAACTGGTTAAAAGAAATTCACAAGGATGGCGCAAAGGCCTATCTTAAAATTGGTTTGCACCTCCTTAATGGCACGGGTGGATATGAACGAGACCCGGTGATAGCTTATGAATGGATTTATATTGCCTCTCATTTTTATGACTATGGCCCGGCGCATTATGCCCGCGCCATGCTCATGCGTAACGAAGAATTTTATGAGAAAAGAAAGAAATTCTCCATAGTTTCCATCGACTTCCGCCGATCCCATGACAATTTCTATGTCAAGATGAGGGCATATGGTCTATTACAAAATGCGGCTAAGTCCGCAGATACCCGCGCCGACAAAGAGCTTCTTCGTTTTCATCAACATGCCCCAGCCTATATAACCCAACAGCAGGATATTTATTTCTGGATGTTACGATTATATCAGCAGAATGATCCTGATATCACAAAAGAGGGCCTGTCACATATCCGAAAAAACCTGGACAAATATCAGATTGATCTCATTGAAAAAAATATAAAAGAAAACCGTTTCCCTACCTATCCCCTATTGCCCCCGAAAAAATAAAACATCTGGCATAGATCATCTCCATAATGAAATTAACCACTATAAGTCGTAACAGGGCAATTTAAAGGCAAAAAAGAGGTTGCAAAAAATGGGCCCCGCCATGCACAATTTAATCTACCGCATGATATTGCTTAAGTTCATGAAAGATGTCACGGCGCGCCCGATCAGAAACACGCCGGAATAGATCATGACATTGATCCAGTTCATATGGCCGTAGCCGCTACTGATATATTGCGCCAGCATGACCAAAAGCATGATAAGACCAATGGCCTGAAACAAATTGGCGCACAGCCTGACCCGCCGGAGAATTTTCTCGCGTTTGGGGCTGGTTTCTTCTTTAATACCGGCCTTGCGGTCGGCCACCCGCTCACGCAGAGGTTTTCGGGATTTTGCATTTTTTTGTCTCATGTCGTTACATTACAATTTGGCAAGTCGAGTTACAAGATCATTTAACTCAGATCTTTTTAAAGGCGGCATATTATCCGAAAAGCCACAGCGTATTTTTTGCCAGCCTTTATAGGCGCACCAAAAGTCGGTCGGTGTCGCCCGCCAGAATTGATCCGGCGACCAGCCAAAATTAACGTAAGCTATTTCCCCATATCGCGACCAGTTGATCTTATCCATCATCACCAGCATTGAGCCCCACAAGGCACAGGGTCAGCAGATCCCGAACCACCGGCGATACCTTCGCGACGCCCTCATTGAGCAGCAAGCTGCCCACATCTTCAAAATTCATCTGCTCTTCCATGGTGGCCCAGATAATAACGGTCATTTCTTTAAAGCCAAAATCACCGTCCGCCGCCTTTACCGCAAGGCCAATGATACCGCCCAACCGCTCTTCAATATCCATGATCGCCTGAAATGTCGGTTTCAGGCGATATTCCGCGCCGGACAGCGTGATGATCACACTATTTCTAAAGGATTTATCGACAGCCTGATCAAACATTGACAAAACTTACCATACCAGAACTTTCCAGAGCGATACTATAGGTTCTCTCACCGTTGTAATCTCCGGAAAATTCCAGTGACGTCACCTGAAAGGCTCCGGAAAATTTATCGCCGCTTTCAAAGACGACCTCGTAATTATCGACGCTGCCTGCCAGAGCTTTCGCCTGCAAGTTGGCCTCACTGGCGGAATTGGTGAAAATGCCGCTGCCGCTCAGGGAAATTTGGCGAATGCCCGCGCCGGATAAAATTTCTCGCCAGCCGCCGGAAGTTTTATTGGTCACATCGACCGTCTCATTATTTATTCTGATGGATGTGGAGCGCATGCCCCCCACCACAGTGAATATTTCGGGGCCGCCTCCGTCGCCAATTCTCAACAAAAAGGCGCGTCCTTTTTCTGCTGCCATATGCTTAAATCTCCTATTATTAAGTTGTTTGGTTGTTAAATTATGTGATTAAATCATTTATCAATTTTGTATACTGCTGCCGCGAAAGCGTAATATGCCGTGGCGCACGTCACCATTTTCATCAAAAAAATTCTCGAAAAAGATAAATTTCAACTCAATAAGCTGATGGCCCATCAGGGTTAAATCCTGACCCGCAAGCAAATCTGCGACCTTATCCGCCAGGATGCGTATTTGGCCCCCGCCCTTTTGTCCGGACCAGATATGAACATCTATTATATGCTCCTGACCCGAAAAATCCTTGGCCGACCAGTCATATGAGCTGCCTTCCCCAATGGTTATATAGGGCAAATTCTGGCCTTCCGGGGCGGGATCAAAGATACCGGAAATTTCCGCCATCAAAATACTGTCATTATTGAGCTTGTCATAGATCGCCTGCCACAGGCTTTGCGTTGCAAGTAACGTCATAGCTGATTTCTTTCAGAAAAAATGCGGGGGTTAAATATAGCTTGGATAAAACTATCCAATAAGGCCCGAGAAAGTCACCTTCACCTCTTCCACCGCCGGGGTAAGAAAAGGTCTGGCGGGCTGATTGATGGTGCCAAACTCCACAAATCTGGCATAGGGTTTGTCCGTAAAAACCCGGATCTCCCCCTCCGGCGTCACCACACGATCGATGGAGCTGGCCAGGGGGCTGTTATTCTTACGGTTTTTCAAATTGGCATATACTCTCTTTCGCGCGCTGCTCACGATTTGATCCGCCATTTGCGCGATCATTCGCGCCAGTTTTTCTTCATAATCCACCGCCTTGTTTGTCAGTTGCAATGAAGCCATCAGGCCTGATCCTCCACAACGTCAAATTCAAGGATACGCTTGCGATTATCAGGATTGAGAAAACTGACCACGCGGTAGGCCTGCCCCTGCCACAAAATCCTTCGGGTAGCCAGTAATATGTCTTGATAGCGCAGCTGAATGTTATATTTCCCCACGAATTGATTTTGCCGCGCCGTAATTTCTGCGTCATTGGACGCCGCCTTGACATCGGCCCAGACGATGGCAATATCCTGCCAGTTTTGCAATTGTTCCCCCGCTGATATGGGCGTGAATAGCCGCTTCTGACAGGTGATTTTTTGATGCATTCTTCTTGTCATTACAGTGCCACCCGCCGGTAAGGCTGCCATAGGTTTTCGGCTATCTTCACCGCCTGATTGCCGGATAGCCCCCCATCATAGGCGGCGGCGACCCAATGAAGCAGTCCATGGCGGATATCATGGGGAACGTCATTTTTCCCCGCGCCAAATCCCGCCGTTACGATGACTTTTATGCCTTCAATATCCCGTTCAGGCGTTGGCCAATGATCGCCGACCCTGAGCAAAATCCTGGCCTGATAAGAGGTGCGGTCCAGAAGATATTTCTCCGGCAGAATCTCCTGAAATTCCTCCGCAATCCAGACCTCTATTCTATCCACAGATAAAATTGGCGAGAGGGGAATAGATATCACCTCCTCTGTCCAGTCATTATAGGTTAGCTGCCATTGTTGCTGGATCAATTTTCGTCCGGTGAAAGTCTCGCAGGCCGCTGCGCCAGCCCGAATAAAACCCGCAATCATGGCATCTTCATCATTATGCGAGATTTTCAAGAAATCCCGCACCTCGGGTAAACCAACGGCAAGAGTTTCTGCTTCTGAAATAAGCTGTATCATCATTTTTCTTCAACCCTGATGGTTATGGACCGCTCATCGGTTCGGCCCTGATCTGTGGTAACCCTGTTGGTGAGCTGATATATTTTCCCGGGAATCCCCGACGCTACAAATACGCTGGCCTTGCCCGAAATCATGGGCGGGATTGTATCAATACTCAGATCATTGACGCTGCTCTGGGGCAGAATAAACCAGCTGCTCGCGGTGATCGCTTCACCGGTCAACAGATAGCTTGCCGACCAGTCGATGGCATAATCAATGACCGCATTGGGGTCTTTTAAATATTGCTCACTCATAAGCTGGGGTCCGCGATTTCCACATCCCAAGTGCTTAGGGTAAGCGAGCTTCCAGACGTCAGGCCAAGGGACGTACTTGTCGTGACATAAAGCAAAATGCTGTTTGTCGTATCGAGCAAGGCCACATGATCCGCCGTGCCTGTATTATCCACAATGATGCCTGCCTTTGCCGCCACCGCGACTTTTCGGCCGCTGACATCGCCGTTAGATATGGTGAAATCCGCAGGCGACATTGCCGCATCGGCGAGAAAATTCGCGCCGCCCACATTTGCGGCCGCATAATTTGCCGGCTCGCCCGCGCAAGCTGTCATAAGCGTGCATTTTGTCCTTATTTCATTCAGTGCCACATCAAGCACACTGTCGTCTACTTTCTTTCCCATATTTAAATCCTTTAATTTCGAGTGTTAATTGGGTATATTATTCTAGGCTCTCCCGAGCTGGAAATTGCCCTGTTTGCCCTCTCTGCCTTTTGCATTCTTAATGTGCTTGGCGTTACGTCAGCGGGGTCAAATAACGGTGCCACATCACTGCTTAAGGCGTGTGTTGCCCTTTGTGCCACTAACGCAAAAAATTGATTAATAGCAACCTGATTTGATACAATAGTATGGCGAGAACTATTGACAATGGATGTAGCGCCTTGGGTCTGGGCAGGGCTATCGCTTGCGACTGCATGATCTGCAATGGCAACAAGCAACGCCTGACTTTGCGCAATTGTTACATTATCCACCGTCTGCGTATGATCTGCGCGGTCAGCTGACATCGATTGCTGTTGTGATAATGCTGCATTATCCACCGTCTGCCCCGATATTGCGCCATTTACAACAAGCGTGGCACCGCCTCCCACCGCTTCCGGCGTTCCCGCTATGCCAAAGGCGGCGGGGTTCGATTGATTGTTATATTCTGTTGTGAGCCAGTCGGCCGACCTGTCAAGTCCGACACGAAACTCCGCTATATCCCCACGATAATCCTGCGAGCCATCGGCCCAGCCTCCAATTCTAAAAGAGCTGAACGGCCCTGCGCCTGATAGCGAACCGGTATTAGTTCCATCATCCGCTCCAAGTTCATCATTGATGTAAAGCCTTTGGTCAAGATTCGCCATACCCAATGCGAACCTGTTCCATGTCCCAATAACCATGGGGTTTACAAGGTTACTGTTTCTTGTTATTGGCCTTGCGCCGGTAGCATCCCGCCAAAAGACTCTTGTTTGCGGCGGAGTGGTGCGCTCCTCGTAAGGAAGAAACAGAAGATCATCTACCCCGCCCCATCCAAAAGCCGATGAATAATCATATGGCCACGCGCTTTTTTTGGCCCATAGAGATACGCCGAACGGATAAGCAGTTGGCCTGTCAATAAGAGTCGTATTTCCGGTTACATTAAGATACGCACC
>JALSHF010000019.1 GCA_026982375.1 Emcibacter sp.
CGTATTGCGCCCCATGCCGCCGGCCATGAAATGACAGCCAATGCCCAGCATGGCGCGGCTGCCTTCCGGCAGTTTGGTGGAGCTGCTGTGGGGACAGCCGGAACAGAAATAAGGCGTGCGGAAGTCTTTATTTTCAAGAGATTTTATATCATCAAGCTGCGTGCTTACTTGTCGGTTTATCTGAGTCAAATTCCCACCCAGGCCAATTTCAGAAAGCAGCGGCGTTAAGGCCTTGAGCACATCTTCCGGCGATAGCTCGCCCACGGAATTTAATATCTGTATGCCGTTTTCATCGGTCTTGCCAAGGATCACCGGACGTTGATCCTGCGGCATATTGTAAAAAATATCCCGTATTTGATTTTCAACGAAACTGCGTTTTTCCTCGACGACGATGATTTTCTCAAACTGACGGGCAAAAGCCGTGATGCCCATGGGCTCTATGGGCCATGTCAGGCCGATTTTATAGATGGAAATTCCGGCCTTTTCCGCCATGTCCTGATCAATGCCCGCATTGGCAAATGCCTGCATCAGGTCTAAATAACCCTTGCCGCAAGTGACAATGCCAAGTGGTTTTTTCTTTTTTTTGGTGGGTGGGTCTATCGCTCGCAAGCTCGCTACTTGAGCCCCCCCCGCATCCGTGGGATGCTCCCCCCCCGGGGCTTTCTTTTGTTTGAAATGTGAAGTGCAATCCCAGATCAGTCTGTCAATGGGGTTGGCGCGGACGAAGGCATGGACGGCTTTTAATTTATGGTCAACAAGGCGGCCTTCGACCAGAGGGAAGGGGTCGGGCCAGCGGTAATGGAGCGCGCCGCTGTCATAACCCTCATGGGGCGGCGTGATGAATGTATCCTGCACAAGATCCATAGTGACCGTTGCCGCGCTTTCCAGAACTTCGCTTGTGGCGATAAAGCCCGACCAGCAGCCGCTGTAACGGCTTAATGCGATGCCATAAAGGCCAAAATTCAGGTAATCCAACAGGTTTGACGGGGCAAGGACAGGCATCATCCATGACTGCATGATCTGTTCGCTCTGATGGTTCATGCTGCTGGATACGGCCCCGTGGTCATCACCGGCAATAACCAAAACGCCGCCGTTGGGGGAGGCCCCAAAGCTGTTACCATGTTTCAAGGCATCACTGGCCCGATCAACGCCCGGCCCCTTGCCGTACCAGATGCCAAATACGCCGTCATAATCGGCAAAATCCGATGTTTCCACCTGTTGAGAGCCCACAACAGCGGTGGCCGCCAACTCCTCGTTAATGCCGGGCTTGAATTTGATGTTATGACGTTCCAGAAGGGGCGCGGCCTGCCAAAGTTCGCGGTCATAATTGCCCAGCGGCGAGCCGCGGTAGCCTGAAATAAATCCGGCGGTGTTCAGGCCGTTTTTTTTATCCGCAGCCGCCTGCAGCAGGGGAAGGCGGACAAGGGCGTGGGTCCCCGTGAGAAATACCTGACCCGTGGTTCGTTTATATCTGTCATCCAGTTGATAATCGTCCAATGGCCCCTCGGGGTATGATGTCGATGCGGTCTTTTTCATGGCGACGCCCTGTTCATGGTGCTTTCTTTAATATATTAAATGGATAATACGACCAATTTACAGGGTATGTCCTTGCGATTTCGGTCAATATATGCCAATAAACAGCAAGAGAATTTCAAGAAAATAGTATTTTGTAGAAGGAATGTTCTTTGGTAAAGCTGGATCAGATAGATTTCAACATTTTAAAACTCATGCAGGAAAATGGCCGCCTGTCCAATCATGATCTGGCCAAACAGGTTGGCTTGTCGCCGTCGCCTTGTTGGCGGCGGGTGCGGCGGCTCGAAGATGAGGGTATCATAGACCATTATGCGGCCATCCTTGATGGTGAAAAGGCCGGTTTTCACCTGATTGCCTTTGCCCATGTGATGCTGGAAAAACATCAGATGGAAATGCTCGACCAGTTTGACGCGGCCATCTGCGAACGGCCAGAGGTATTGGAATATTATTCCATGAGCGGCGACTGCGATTTCCTCATGAAAGTGATCGCCCGCAACATCAAGGAATATGAAGAATTCCAGACCGGCTTCCTCATGCATCTGCCCATGGTCCGCTCCGTCAGTACAAGCTTCGTCCTGAAACAAATGAAACACACAACCAGATTGCCGCTGAAATTATTGGAGGCGGCGGGGTAGGGGCCTAAGTCATTTAAAGGATGTCACGACAAACAAGTTCAGGGTGTCAGTGCAGGATAATGCGAATATCATTCGTCTCTGACCCATTGTGACCCCATTGTGACCCCATTGATGTTTTAAATTTGTTTCAAGTGAGACAAGCGTTAGGAAATAAAATGGTAGTATTTAATACACTTAAAAATATATTTGCTGTTTTGGGTTTTATAGGTAGCGTTATAATTTTACTTTTCGCTATATCGCCAAAACCGCATGAATGGGAGTGGAGTGAGAAAAGCAAAATAGAAAGCCCCTCAAAGTTGGTTTCTGCTGTTATAGAAATCGGTACACACCCTGATGCCGTGGATCGGGTACGAGTAGTATTAAAAAATCAACAAGGTAAGTTTAAAGAGCTTTGGTCAAGTTATGATAAAACGAATCCAACTATAAACTGGATTGATGATACTGGTTTACTTATAACCTATAAAAAGGAGGAGAGTCATAGTTTCTGGCCTTCAGTTAAATTGGATAATACAATTTATAATGTAAGTTTAAAATATAGAATCGATGAATTACGGTGACGAATTACGCTATGTCACCGTAATGCAAGAAGGTTCAGGAAAATAAAATGACCTACAAAATTAAATTAATCACTCTATTCATATCACTGTTTTCTCTGAATGGCTGCATGGAAGACGACGGCCTGTATAGCGCATCACTGATACAACTTATTGCAACGCCTGAGAAATTCATAGGAAAGACAGTTTACTTTAAAGGGTATTTTGATATTGCTCGATTTGGTGTCGGGGTTTATTTAACGGAGGAGGATGCTAAAATGTTAAATAAGGCCTCATCAATCAGCTTGATGGATGTGGTTATGGATCAATCCGATTGGAAGAAATTCAAGTGTGATCATATGCATGTTACGGTAAAGGGAAAGTTCGGTGTGCCGAAAGAAACTGGCATTCCCGCCATAGTTAAAACATTTTCGATATTCGGAAATGATATAAAGGAGGGGGAGGACGGGTATTGTTGGCCTTTAAAGTCAATCGACTCTGGGGATCAGTCAGGGTCAGAGTAAATAGGATAGGCCCTTTGAATTACCTTAAAAAGAGAGCGTTCAGGATTATGTGCTAGGTAAAAGGAAGTATAAACCCAAATGGTCACTTACACGAAATATCGGATACTACCATTATTATTGGGAATTGGAAAATCTTTTGCTGGTCTCTGCCCCAACAACAAACTATGTCAGACTCTGCTCGGATAATCCGCACAATATTAAACACCCCTACCGAACAAACAGACCTTGCCCGGGTTAAGTGCACTATTGATAGAATGATTGACCCGGCTATTGATATTGGGGCGGGTGTAAAAGAGATTGATGGTATGGTGAA
This sequence comes from Emcibacter sp., assembly GCA_026982375.1. GTDB lineage: Bacteria > Pseudomonadota > Alphaproteobacteria > Sphingomonadales > Emcibacteraceae > Paremcibacter. The sequence goes on from JALSHF010000019.1 coordinate 3,539, forward strand.
CACCATAAAACGTATGGTAGGTGTTTCAGCCACCAGTTTTCATAAAATGCAAGCCGTACGCAAATTCATCTATAAAGCAGGTGATTGGAATGGTCACAGGCCTTTCTACTATGACCATGCTGACCCGCTTGGCCTTAAAATATCTAATAAGTTGATGGCTACTTAAAGAACAAAAACGGTAACTGTATCACTATGCCGTTTCTGTTTATCCTATTGGCCGACAGAATGGGGCTGGACGTTACCGCATCCACGGCTCCTTTGCATGTGTTTGTTAAATTTACCGATGATGCGACAGGCACCACTTTCAATGTAGAAGCAACGAGTGGCGCCAACCCCGCCAAAGACAGCTGGTACGCTAAGAATTTACCCATGACAGATATTGCGCTCAAGAACGGGGTATATATGCAATCCCTGACCAGACAGGAGGCCGTTGTTGTTATGGCAACGGTTTCGGTTGAACATCATTTGCAGAAAAAACAATATAACAAAGCTATAGAAATGGCGGAATTACTCCTGCCTCACTATCCAAAATATGCCTATCTCTATACCAAGATAGGCACAGCTTATCACGGTATTTTAAAAGATAATTTTTATAAGAGATACCCCGCGCTTAAAGATATTCCGAAACAGGAACGGCAGGTTTATCAATTCCTGTCAGAGCAAAATCATTTGGCTTTTGATAAAGCTGAAGCACTGGGCTGGCGACCAAAAGAACAGGTTAGGTAATGCCACCAACACTACCTGTTGTACACTACTTACAGCTGTGTCAGCATATGATCGGCGCTGGAGATGTGGAATTCGCCGGGGCCTTCTATATTCAGGCTTGTCACCACACCATCCTCGACAATCATGGAAAACCGCTGTCCGCGCAGGCCCATGCCATAGGCCGTCCCATCCATTGTCAACCCAAGCGCCTTTGAAAAATCGCCGTTGCCATCGGCCAGCATGCTCACTTTGCCGTCCGCGTTCTGGGCCTTGCCCCATGCCCCCATAACAAAGGCGTCATTGACCGCGATACAGACAATTTCATCAACGCCTTTTGCTTTGAAGGCATCGGCCTGTTCAATGAAGCCCGGCAAGTGTTTTGCGGAACAGGTCGGGGTAAAAGCCCCCGGCACAGAAAACAGGGCAACTTTTCGTCCCCCGAAAATTTCTTCTGTCGTACGGGGGGCTGGCCCGTCTTGTGTCATTTCGACAAGGGTGGCTTCGGGCAGTTTTTCACCAACGGCTATGGTCATGTTTTATCCTCGAAAGTTGAGCGTTAAGAATTAAAGTTTACACATAGTACATTGTTATTATTCATAATTCCAGAGATATTTTTTCGGAGCTATATGTAAAATTCATAATTAAATGCTTGAACATTAGGCAAAATCAGGATTAGTATAAACGTTGGTTTTATCAGAGATTTGAATAAAAATAATTAACTATGATCCTAGGGAGTAAAACATGAAAAAATTTACAACAATTTCATCCATCATTGCACTATCCACAGCCCTGTCAGGGGCAAGCTACAGCGCCTCTGCCGAAGAGGGTTTTGTCATAGAAGATATTGTGGTGACGGCCCAGAAAAGATCCGAACGCTTAAGAGACGTGCCGATCTCCATGTCCGCCCTTGGCGCGGAACAGATTGAGCAAACAGGGGTTCGTGATTTAAAATCAATTGCGGAATATATCCCCAACCTGCAAATCAGCCAGTCCAACGATTTTCGCTCAACCGTGACCATTCGCGGTGTGGGCGCGCAAAGCCGTAATATCGGTTTTGATGCGCGCGTCGGGGTTTATGTGGACGGCGTATATATGGGCCAGTCGCCGTCATTAAATCAGGAACTGCTTGATCTGGAACGGGTTGAGGTGCTTCGGGGGCCTCAGGGCACCTTGTTTGGCAAGAACACCGTGGCCGGTGCCATCAATCTGGTATCCAAAAAACCCCATGAGGAATTATCGGGCCAGGTCAGCGCTGATTTTGGTAATCTGAATTACCGTGAATTCAAAGGGACAATTAATCTGCCGATTTCAGATAAGTTTCTTACAAAATTTGCCATCGCAAAAACGGATCGTGATGGTTATATTGAAAATACAGTTACGGGCAATGATTTGATGCAGGTGGATACGATCGCCTATCGTGCGCAGCTTCGTATTCAGGCCAGTGACCAGCTGGAAATAAATGCCTCTTTCGATGGCTTGAACAGTGATTCGTTGGTTCTGGTTGGGGAGCCTTTAACGGACACATTTGCCTTTGGGCCTGTGACGCTCGCAGCTGAAGAACGCGTGGTTGCATTTGACAGGGATCCTGATGACAAACGTGATGTTTACGGCGGTCATCTGGATATCAACTATGAAATGGATAATGGTTTCACCATTAAATCCATTACAGGATACCGGAATACTGAGGCCGTATATACAAATCAGACGGATTATGCGCCTATTGATATTGTAACCATAAGATTTTATGATGAATATAAACAATTCTCTCAGGAATTGCAGTTCATCTCACCTGATGATCAGGATTTCACTTATATGGTTGGCCTCTATTATTATGATCAAGATGCCAATACGCGCAAAGATGCTTTCATCGGCGCAGATTTCCTGCCGGCTTACTTTGGCGTCTTTGGGGTGCCGGAACCTTTATTTGAAACTGTGCGCCAAACGCTTGGTTTTGGTGAGCCGGGGAATTCTGCCACAAGTAATTTTGGCCAAGTGGGGACCAAGTCATATGCGGCATATATCAATGGTACATATAAAATTACAGAAAAATTGAAGCTTGGCTTTGGCATGCGTTATTCCGTTGAAAACAAGGATGTTAATTGGACATCGGATGGCCGGGCTTCTGGCAGG
>JALSHF010000020.1 GCA_026982375.1 Emcibacter sp.
TTCCGGCTGTCCCCACAGCAGCTCCACCAAACTGCCGGAAGGCAGCCGCGCCATGCTGGGCATTGGCTGTCATTTCATGGCCGGCGGCATGGGGCGCAATACGGGCAACCTGACCCAGATGGGCGGCGAAGGGGTCAATTGGATCGGCCAGAGCAATTTCACCCGTGAAAAGCATATCTTTCAAAATCTGGGCGACGGCACCTATTATCATTCCGGCCTGCTCGCCATCCGTCAATCCATCGCTTCCAAAAGCAATATCACCTATAAGATTCTTTATAATGACGCCATTGCCATGACCGGCGGCCAGCCTCTGGAAGGCATCCTGACCGTCGATCAAATCAGTCAGCAAATTCATGCCGAAGGGGTCAAAACCATCTATGTGGTAACGGACGAGCCGGATAAATATCCCCGTCATGCCAAATTTGCCGCCGGCGTAACCATTCATCACCGGGATCAGCTTGATGAAATTCAGCGCGAATTGCGGGAAATATCCGGCGTGACGGCCCTGATTTATGATCAGACCTGCGCCTCCGAAAAACGCCGCCGCCGCAAGAAGAATGAATTTCCCGACCCGCCGAAACGGGCCTTCATCAATGATCTGGTCTGCGAAGCCTGCGGCGATTGCTCGGTCGCCTCCAACTGCGTATCCATCGTGCCAAAGGAAACCGAACTTGGCCGCAAACGGGCCATCGACCAGTCAAGCTGCAACAAGGATTATTCCTGCGTCAATGGCTTCTGCCCGTCCTTTGTCACCATTCACGGCGGCAGGGTCAAAAAAGGCAGCCGCGTCAATCCGGCAGAATTAATCAATCAAATCCCTATGCCTGAAATTACGATGCCTGAAATTACGATGCCTGAAATTACGATGCCTGAGCCCGCCCGGATCGACGGCGGTTATGACATCATAATTACTGGCATTGGCGGCACCGGCATCGTCACCATCGGTCAGATCATGGTTATGGCCGCCCATCTGGAAGGCAAAGGTGCCAGCGTTCTGGATTTCACAGGATTTGCCCAGAAGGGCGGCTCCGTCATCAGCTATCTGCGGCTGGCGAAAAGCGCCGAGGATTTAAAGGCGGTGCGCATTGGTACAGGGGCCGCTGATCTTTTGCTGGGCTGTGATATGGTGGTTGCCGGCTCCAGAGAATCATTGCGCACGCTGGCCAGGGGAAAAACATCGGTCATCATGAACACCCAGAAGAATCAGACTGCTGGGTTTGTTCTGAACCGGGATTCAGACATTCATGATGACCTGATCAGCCAGAATATCCGCAGCATCGTCGGGGAAAAGGCTCTGGATAAAGTCAATGCCGCCAAGATGGCCACCGCCCTTATGGGCGACAGCATAGCCACCAATATGTTCCTGTTTGGTTATGCCTGGCAAAAGGGCAAGATCCCCCTGTCTCTGGCCGCGATCTTTCGCGCCATTGAACTGAATGGCACCGCCGTGACAGGCAACAAGCAAAGCTTTAGCTGGGGACGGATTGCCGCCGCAGACACGGCAATGATTGAGCAATCCCTGCCCCACCCGCTTAACAATGAGGCACCTTTGACGACGCTGGCCGATATCATGAAGTATCGCGCGGATTACCTGAAAGATTATCAGGATCAGGCCCTCGCGGATCGCTATCTTGCGGCGGTCAATAAAATCCGTGATCAGGAGAAGAAACTGGGGATTCCCGGCGATGATTTATCAATGGCTGTGGCCCGGAATTATTTCAAGCTTTTGGCGATCAAAGATGAATATGAAGTGGCGCGGCTTTATACCAACGGCGACTTTGAACGAAAAATAAATCAGCAATTTGACGGTGATTTCAAAATCCATTTCCATATGGCCCCGCCGCTTCTGGCCCGTAAAGATAATAAGGGCCACTTGCGAAAAATGGAATTTGGCGGCTGGATGTTTAACATGCTTAAAATAGTTGCAAAGATGCGCGGCCTTCGCGGCAGCATTTTTGATATTTTCGGCAAAAGCGCAGAACGCAAAATGGAACGAAAATTAATTCGTAATTATGAAATTCTGCTTGATAATTTTGGAAAAACCCTGACACAAGAAAATTTTCCTGCCGCTGTTGCCCTTGCTGAAACCCCTTCTGAAATAAGGGGTTTCGGCCATATCAAAGAAAAGTCCGTTGAAAAATCAATAAAAAATGCCGGCCGCCTATTGCAAGAATATCATTCAGGCGATAAGCCTATAACAGTACCGGAATAATCAAATAAGATTCAAAAGGACGAAAAATGACCCCTGTGAAACCGCGTAATGGCCTATTGAATATCATTCCCTATAAGGCCGGGGATGCCAAAATCGACGGTTTCGGCAAGGTGATTAAACTGGCGTCCAATGAAAGCCCCATGGGCCCAAGCCCCAAGGCTGTGACAGCCGCGAAAGAAGCCATTGATTCGGGGCTGCAACTTTATCCGGACCCCTCTTGTTCCGCGCTTCGCGCCGCCATCGGACAGGTTCATGGGCTGAATCCAGAGCAGATCATCTGCTCAAACGGGTCTGAGGAATTGCTTCATCTTGTGGCCAAAGCCTATGCCACGGACGGCGATGAAATTATCTATTGCCAATATGGCTTCATTGCCTATCCCATCACCATCCATGCGGTCGGGGCGACCCCCGTCATGGTGCAGGAAGAAGATTACACAGCCAATGTGTCGGCAATCCTAGCGGCGGTGACGGCGAAGACAAAAATTGTTAATCTGGCCAACCCCAATAACCCGACCGGCACTTATCTTGCCAAATCCGAAGTCCTGCGGCTTCGCAGTGGGTTGCGCGATGATATTATATTGGTGCTGGATGCGGCCTATGCCGAATATGTTGATCAAGCGGATTATGACGCGGGTTTGGAGCTGGTGGATAATGGCCTGGAAAACACCATCGTCACCCGCACTTTCTCCAAAATTTATGGTCTGGCGGGGGCGCGTGTCGGCTGGGCTTATGGCCCGGCGTCCATATTGGATATTCTGAACCGGATCAGGGGAACCTTTAATGTGAACTCAGCCGCGCAGGCGGCCGCCGCAGCGGCTGTTCTGGATAGGGATCACATGGCCAAGGCAAAAGCCCATAATCTGACATGGCTGCCAAAAATGTCCCGCGCCTTGGAAAAGCTCGGGCTGACGGTCACGCCAAGTCAGGGCAATTTTATTTTGGTCCATTTCCCGGGCGGGGCGCAGCAGTCTGTTGCTGCTGATAAATTTCTGCGGTCCAAAGGCATCATCGTCCGGCCAGTGGGCAATTATGATCTGGCCGGGGCATTGCGCATTACCATTGGCACTGACAGTGAGAACGAAGCCCTGCTCGCAACAATGGCTGAATTTTTCGCTTAGGCGCGATATCTGTCCAGCCAAAATGCCACCGCCGTGAGAATAGAAAAAACCGCAATTGAGGTCACAGACGCCGTAACCACTGTGATATTGGGGTCAAACGGGGCTGTCACCACCATCATATAGAGGCCAATCATAACGACTATGAATATGATCATGGCGTATTTTCCCATGGCCGACACCGCCTTCGTTGCCCGTAAATAAAGCAGCAAACCGCCAATCAGCAAGGTGATTTCCAGCAGTATAGTCCCCATAAAATTATTCCATAGGCCAAGACCAACCTTTGGACTACTGTCCCCAAGTAACGGCAAATCCGGCGTATGAACGATTAAATCCACAAACCAGTGGGACAAAACCGCAAGCCCCATAACAAGCGCCAGCCGACCATGGCCCACTGTCTTGAAAAATGGCATATATCGCCATAAACCATAAATCAGAACGGCCCATATCACGCAGGCCAGCAACCCGTGAGTATAGGGGTAAAAATAAAGATCAAAGTGATTTATGGCTGTGTAATTCTCCACCAACCTGAATTTCTCTACGCCCAGAGGTACCAGAATGAAAAACAGAAAATCGACGAATTGTACCGCAATGAACAACATGCCCAAGGATGCCTTTTTCTCAACCGACTTCAGGGCCAGCCCTGCCGCATAATGACCAATAAACATAATATTCCTACGCTTCTTTAACAGAAATCTATCACATATTCAGGGAATGTGCAGTGGTATATTTTACCCGTCGCAGCGTAAAACTGGAATTGGATGAGGCCACCAGAGGGTGACTGAGCAAATGGCGGGACAGGAAAACCTCGTAATTTTCAACCGATGGCACTTGCACCACCAGCATATAATCATAATTGCCCACCACCGCGTAACATTCCATAACCTCTGGTCGCGAGGCAATAAAATTCTCAAATTCCACCCGCGTATCTTCCCCGTGCCGCACCAGCCGCAAGCTGATCAGGGCGCATACCTGCATGCCAATTTTTTTGGGGTCGAGCAATGCGACCTGCCCCTTGATGACCCCGACCTCTTCAAGGTTTTTGATGCGCCGCCAAACGGATGTCGTGGATACGCCGGCTTGCTCTGCGATATCCTGATGCGTCAGAGTGGCATCCTTTTGTATAAGATTTAAAATTTTCTTATCCGAGGCATCCAGTGAAACTACCATTCCATTTTTTCCTTATTTTCGGTTTTAAAATTCATTATTAGCCCAAACCAGCTAAAAATAAAAACAATATTCCCGGAATTAAGGTGTAAAATACAATCATTCATATCTTAAACGACTTAAAAGTCCGGAGAAAAAAAATGGTTAAATATGCACCTGAAGATAACCCCCCGGTAGATAATCCAATGGGTTTGGATGGTTTCGAATTTATCGAATATGCCTCGCCCAATCCGGACGAATTGCGCAGCCTGTTCCGCAAGCTTGGCTTTAAAGCTGTGGCCCGTCACAGATCCAAGGATGTAACCCTTTACCGGCAGGGAGATGTGAATTTCCTGATCAATGCGGAGCCGGACAGCTTCGCCCAGCGCTATGCCTTTGCCCATGGCCCCAGCATTTGCTCCATGGCCTTTCGCGTGAAGGATGCAAAAGTGGCTTACAAACATGCCATCGCCAATGGCGGTCAGGCGGTACCAAGTGACGCCGGCCCCATGGAACTTAACATTCCGGCCATCGAAGGCATTGGCGGCAGCCGGTTATATTTGGTGGATCGTTACGGCAGCCGGACGATTTATGATGTTGACTTTGTGCCCTTTACCGACCCGGCAGACGCTGACGTACAAGATTGTGGTTTACTGATGATTGATCACCTGACCCATAATGTTTATCAGGGCCGTATGTCTTACTGGGCTGAATTTTACGAAAATATCTTCAACTTCCGTGAGTTGAAATATTTCGATATTGACGGCGTTAAAACGGGCCTGACCAGCAAAGCCATGACCAGCCCTTGCGGAAAAATTCATATTCCACTCAATGAATCCAAAGACGGCAAATCACAAATCGTGGAATATCTGGTGGAATATCGCGGCGAAGGCATCCAGCATGTGGCCTTTGGCACCAAGGATATTTATAAAACCGTCGATCAGCTCAGGGCCAATGACGTTGTGCTTCAAGACACCATTGATACCTATTTTGATTTGATTGACAGCCGTATTGATCACCATGATGAAAATGTCGAGGAACTGCGCAAACGGCGCATCCTGATTGATGGCTCGAAGAAGGACGGTATCCTGTTACAGATTTTCACAGATACCGTTATCGGGCCGATTTTCTATGAAATTATCCAGCGCAAAGGCAATAACGGCTTTGGCGAGGGCAACTTCAAAGCCCTGTTCGAATCCATAGAGCTGGACCAAATGCGCAGAGGCGTGATCTAGTGCGTGTTAACGCGCCCCAGGCTCTGAGCGTTCATGGTATTGACATCAGATATGATGGAGTTTTTTCCACAAGACCTGTTTAATTTAGTGAAGAGTTCTAAGAATTAAATGATTTGCTTATCAAGTTGGGGGATAAAGTTGATAACAATAGCATATTAAACCATTGAAAAAAATGAATAAAATATCAATTTACTCTGACCCTGAAGTATCCCCACGAAATTGATTAATGATTTGCATTTGGGTTTTCGGTTAGTGATTTAAGGGCATTTTGTGCGGCTTGCCAGTGTTTTTTTGTAATTTGAGGTTTTTGTCCCTAAAAGCACGCAAGCCGATGAACTGGCAGGACAACACATTGCGGGTCCTGATTGAATTCCCCTGATACTGCCAGTGTTTCCCGGCTTCTTTCACGGCAAGCCCCAGCCAATAGAGCAGATATTGGGTCACGGCGGCAATGATGAGAAGAACTTCCAGTCT
>JALSHF010000021.1 GCA_026982375.1 Emcibacter sp.
CCTGACCCTGATCAGCAGCAGTCAAACCGCCGAAAATTTTGAACTGGCCAGTCACCTGAACTTCATAGGGCAGCCCCTTGATGTTGAAGATATCGCCAAAACAGCGCTTCTGCTTTTAACAAGCCCGTCCCTCAACGGGACAACCATTCCTGTAGACGGCGGCCAGAAAATGATTAATTTCACGGGCGATGTGGTCAATGTCGCCGCAGATATTCTGAAAAAACAAGATATTCTTAAAAAACCTAAACCGTAAATTCAACCATAACCGGCGCATGATCCGATGGCTTTTCCCAGCTTCTGGCATGTTCAAGAATCGCCATATCTTTCATATGATCTTTCAGGCCCGGGCTGGCCCATATATGATCCAGCCGCCGCCCCTTATCCGAAGCGCGCCAGTCCTTCGCCCGGTATGACCACCAGCTATACAGCCGTTCGGGTTCCGGCACGAAATGGCGCATCACATCACACCAGTCATGGGCCTGCATCAAAACCCTCATTTTTTCACATTCCAGCGGCGTATGGCTGATCACTTTAAGCAGTTTTTTGTGAGACCAGACATCAGTTTCCAGGGGGGCAATATTCAAGTCCCCCACCAGAATATATTTGCTGTCTTTCGGCAAATCCCGCGACCAGTCTGTCATTTCATCCAGAAAATCCAGCTTATGGGCGAATTTATCATTCACGTCCGCATCGGGCACTTCGCCGCCGGCAGGCACGTAAAAATTATGCACGGTCACGCCGCCCGGCAACCGCGCCGCAATATGGCGGGCGTCTCCCTTGGCGCACCAATCGCGGCGGGTGATATTTTCAAGGGGAAGCCGCGACATGATGGCAACGCCGTTATAAGATTTCTGGCCCGCGATGGCCTGATGGCAAAAGCCCCGTTCCTCAAAATATTCGGTTGGGAACATAGGGTCCTGCACTTTGGTTTCCTGAAAGCAGATCACATCGGGGTTATCGCCCTCTATCAATTTACCCACCTGATCAATTCGCGCCCTTATTGAATTGATATTCCATGTTACCAGCTTAATTCTCGCCATTATGCACCCTTATTATTATATAAACTCTGGAAAATATTATCCCTGATTTTGGTGGAAATCAGAAAATATCACCCCCTGATTTGGTAAAAATCAAAAAATGTTAAATGTATTACCCATCACGCCCAGCGGCCACCATCCGGTTTCATACAGCTGATATTTAAGCTGAAAAGGATGATCATCGGAGGCCCCGGCCGCAATCACCAATGCGGCCTGATAACAGGCCTGAACGCCTTCGCCAATGGCCGCCTTCATTAATTCTTCATCATGCATGCCGTAGCGGTCGGCGGCGGCAATAACCCCCTCGCTCACATATTCTGACGCCGTGCTGGTGACGCGGGCCAGCACCATCTCCAGAAGCTCAGGGTCTATGGTTTCCGTGATCTCTACCGCCAGCGCGGCCATGAGCTGCTGCTCAACCTCCCAAAAGGGACTATTCCAATCGTTGGTTTCCAATGAAAAGGCCGCTTCCTGCCAGTCTTCCACCTCTGCGGGCATGGCTTCGGGAAAACCGAGCGCATCCAGATATGCCTTGGCCTTTGCCAGAACTTCGGCCTCTAGCGGCTCGCCCACATAACGGAACCAATTGGTACGCGGTATTAATTTGGTAAAACGCGACACCAGAACCAGCGTCGGGTATTCTTCCAATACATCAATTTCAATATCATCTTCGTCCATAAATATTCCTCATAAGGCAGAATAGATAAGTAAGCTTTCTGGAGGAATAGCTCAAGGATATAAATATAAAAAAAGCCCGGCCAATATACTTCCAGAATACTTCCAGAATATTGGCCGGGCAGGTTTGTGCAATAAGGAAGGGGGAGGGAAAAACCTTTTGCACAATAGCCCGAAATGATGGCGACCGGAGGAAGGAATGGTCATATATGCCCTCATTTCATGCTACATATTAGATATAGGTAATGTTACTTTCCCGTCAAGGGGCGAGCAGAAATTTTTTAGTCACTATCTGCCGCGCGGGCCATGTCTTTTGGGCCTGGGATCTTTAAATTTGAAATTCTTGCCATCAATCTCCACATTATATTCGGGATTAAGCAAGGCAACACGCGTGGTATAGCCTTGGGCATCCACGACTTCCCAAGCCCTGAGCTCCATTGTGCTTTCTTCAAAAATAAGGATAATATAGCCATATTCCTGACGTTTTGGATCTATGACGGGGACTTTTATCAAACCTGCAAAACGGATAATGTCGGGGACTTCGATCGAACCGTCAAATTTGATTTCCTCATCCACCAGAATCCCAAGCGGGGTTTTCTTAATGGGCCAACGGCTGACCTGTTTCACATCATAATCGACAAAAGTAAGCAGGCTGCCATTGCTCACCACCAGAAAGGGCGCATCATCACCAAAATCAAATCTGAGTTTACCCGGTCTTTCCAGATACAAAATACCTTCCGCCACAGAGCCATCCGGCGCCCGCTGGACAAAATCAGCTTTCAGAGAACGAACCGCATTCAGGCTTTTTTCGATTTTACGCAGTGTTTGCGCATCTCTGTCTTTCTTTTTCTGCGCCTCTATGCCCTTGGGGCCGTATTGTCCCTCTAACACGGATCGGTCGACGATATTCTTTTCGGGCATCTGCGTATCTGTGGAAACCGGGCTATATTCCGCCACAGCGAGCTGTGGAAACAATAATAAAGCCACGAAAAAGCTGATCATAGAATATTTCATATATATTTACTTTTTTAAATTCTGGTCTTTGCAGACGTCAATGATAGGCGCGAAATGGGGCCAAACTTTGGCTTGAAGGTTTTTCATAAGGGGTCAATATTCACCGCTATGATCTGCAACCAGGACTTCCCGCTTGCCTACATGATTGGCCGCACTGACAACCCCCTCCCGTTCCATTTTTTCGATGATATTGGCCGCCCGATTATAGCCGATGGATAATTGGCGCTGGATATAGCTGGTGGACGCCTTTTTATCCCGCGAGACGATGGCCACCGCTTGATCATACAGATCATCACCAGACGATTGACCACCATTTGGGCTCATTTGTGAATTCTGAAGAAAGGCGCTGTCAAAACCGTCATCGGGTTCTTCGGTAATATCTTGCAGATAATCCGGCTTGCCTTGCTTTTTAAGCTCCTTGACCACCCTTTCAACCTCGTTATCGCTGACAAAGGGGCCATGAACCCGCTTTATGCGCCCCCCGCCCGCCATATAGAGCATATCCCCCATGCCCAACAATTGTTCCGCGCCCTGCTCGCCCAAAATGGTTCGGCTGTCAATTTTTGACGTTACCTGAAAGCTGACCCTTGTGGGGAAATTGGCCTTGATGGTGCCGGTGATCACATCGACCGAGGGTCTCTGGGTGGCCATAATCAGATGAATACCCGCCGCCCTCGCCATCTGCGCAAGCCGCTGGATCAGCGCTTCGATATCTTTGCCCGCCACCAGCATAAGGTCGGCCATTTCATCGACAATCACCACAATCATCGGCAGCGGCGTCAGATCAATTTCCTCTTCTTCATAAACAGGCTCTCCCGTTTCATGATCGAAACCGGTCTGGACTTTATGCACAAGAACCTCGCCCTTATTGCGGGCTTCTGCCAGCCGCTGATTATAGGCCGCAATATTCCTGACCTGTAATTTCGCCAGCGCCTTATAGCGCTGTTCCATTTCCCGGACGGCCCATTTCAAAGCAACCACCGCCCTTTGCGGGTCGGTGACCACCGGCGTTAAAAGATGCGGAATATCGTCATAAATGGACAATTCCAGCATCTTTGGGTCAACCATGATCATGCGGCATTCGGCGGGGGTCATTTTATAGAGCAACGACAGAATCATCACGTTAATCGCAACGGATTTACCGGATCCTGTTGTTCCCGCCACCAAAAGATGGGGCATACTGGCCAGATCCGCGACAACGGGCGCACCGCCAATATCCTTACCCATACAGATCGGCAATCGTGCCTTGCTTTCCTCATAGGCGTTTGATGCGAATTGCTCGCGCAGCACAACGATTTCCCGTTTGCTGTTGGGTAATTCAATGCCAATGGCGTTTTTGCCGGGCACCACCGCCACGCGGGCGCTGTCGGCACACATGGAACGGGCAATATCATCCGCAAGATTAATCACCCGCGTTGATTTGGTGCCGGGCGCTGGCTCCAGTTCATAGAGCGTGACAACCGGGCCGGGCCGGACTTTGACAATTTCGCCCTTAACGCCAAAATCATCAAGAACGGATTCCAGCATACGGGCATTCTGTTCCAATGCATCATTGCTGAGCTTGTCACCCGGGGCAAGCGGCTTGGGCTTGCTCAACAGATTAAGCGCGGGCAGGACAAAGTCATCCCCCGCACCAAGGTTAAACATGGGCTGGCGTTCTTTGGCTTCCCGGCGGCTATTGGGGCTGGCCCTGGTTTTATTTTCAACGATCGGAATTGATTTTTGCGAACCAGCGGGAGCCCCCCTTTTGTCAATAACAGGTTCGGCGCGGCGCGCGGGCTTCGTTTTCTGCCGTACATTCAACGCGCCTGTTTCTTTAACCTCTGGACGGATTTTGCGCTTCAGGAACATATAAATAAACCGTATGCCGCGCCAGACTTTTACGCAGCACCAGACAATAGCCCGCCCAATGGCCCGCCATTCTGCGCGGTCAAGCCCCAGAAAGGCCGGAATTGTCGCCAAAAACAAGGCCAGAAATATCCCGCCATATAAAAAGGGATAAAAGCCAATACCGCCGCTGGACAGAGCCTGCATCAGAAAGTCAAACATTCTGTCGCCGACAATACCGCCCATTTTCAGATTCTGAATATGCCAGATTTCAGACCAGAAAGCGGCAATGGGCAAAAAAGCAGAAAAAAGCGACGCCAAGAGAACCCCGATGGCCCACATAATCAAATTACGCCATAAAACGGGCAGGCCCTTCAGGGTCAACATACGCCAGCCCCATGTGGCAAAAGGAAAAGCGAGCACTATGGCGCCCAATCCAAGCGACTGGATCAAAAAATCCGCAATGAACGCGCCCGGAAGGCCAAGCCAGTTTCTGACCTCCTCCACACCGGCGACCCGCCAGCTGGGGTCATTGCTGTAATATCCCGCCAGAGCGGTAAGGGTAACCAGACAAACACCAATAAGGAAAAGACCCCACAGGCGTGTGCTGCCGCGAACCATAAAGACATAAACCGCTGCCGGAAGAATGGTGCGTTTTTTATTCTTTGTTATTTCTTTACGTCTGCTCGCCAATCTGATGTCCCTGTTCTGACCCTGCATTCTTCATTTTACAGTGTTATTGCGATCTTCTCAAGCGCAGGTTCCAGAAGTTCATTATCATGCACAAGAACAAGGCGGATATATGACGCACCCACATTGCGGCCATCCTTGTCCTGCCGCGCGAGATACGCCCCCGGCAATGTCTTTATCCCAGCCCTTTGCCAGAGCTTTTTGCAAGCTTCCTCGCCGCACCCCACCTCCAGCCACAGGCAAAATCCGCCTGCGGGCCGCGCAAAAGCAAATTTTCCGGATAAATATTTTTCGGCCAGATCAAATTTCTGGCCATATAATTTCCGGTTCAGTGTCACATGTGCCTCATCATCCCATGCCGCCGCAGAGGCCGCCTGAATGGGCAAGGGCAGCGGCGCGCCGCCATAAGAGCGCATACGCAACATCTCCGATACAATGCTCGGATCACCGGCCATGAAGCCTGATCTTAATCCCGCCAGATTTGACCTTTTTGACAGGGAATTAAAGACAACCACATTTTGAAAAGGATTGTTTCTGTCTTCTTGCGAAAGCTGTCCGCAAACATCCAGCAGGCCGATCGGCGCCGCGCCGTCATAAATTTCCGAATAACATTCATCCCCGACAAGGGTAAAATCATACTTCCTTGCCAGCAAAATCATTTTCGTCAGATAATCCCGGCTTGCCAGCTTGCCCTCAGGATTTGACGGATTGCAGATAAAGGCCAGAGCCGTTCTTTGCAATATTTCCTCCGGCAAGGCCCCATAATCCGGCATACCATTCATATCAGAATTAACATAAATCGTTTCCGCCCCCGCGCTAAGGGCCGCACCGGCATAGGGCTGATAAAAGGGGTTAGGGCTTAACACCAAAGGAATTTGGCCATTTTTGCGGCGGTTTATCACCGCAAGCCCGATAGAGAACAGCCCCT
>JALSHF010000022.1 GCA_026982375.1 Emcibacter sp.
ACAATTGCTTTATGGCAAATCTGATATTCCAAAGGCCATAGACGAAATTTTTAATCTTGAAAATAATTCCTGGAGAGAAGTGGAAATATATTCTTTTTGTTTTATTTTGATCAAGATGACGACATCTGCTTTTGATGAAGCACGAACAGTTTTATCCAGGTTTCTGTCTTTTTCTGAAAAAAGCAACCTTATTCGTTCTCTTATTCGTTGCCTAGTCTGTGCCGCAAGGTTGGAGGATAGTGCCAATGATAAAGACCTCGCCTATTATTATTTAGAGAAGGCCTTAAAACAATCACTTCAGAATGATTATATCAGGCCCTTCATACGTGGTGGTGAACAAATTAAAAATCTTCTTATGGGATTTAAAAATATAGAGGGCAATGATGAGGGCCTGATGCTTCAGGCCGATAAAGTCATCTCCCATTTTCAACTCGTTCAGAATTCTGATATGTCAAAAATCTTATTTAGCCAAAAAGAGATTGAAATATTGCAAGGGCTTAATCAGGGCCTGCAGGACAAAGTGATTGCACTGAACTTGGGTGTCACACCGCATGCCGTTCGTTATCATCTTAAAAATATTTATGTAAAAACAAATGCGAAAAACCGGATTCAGGCCGTTAACAGGGCAAAAGAACTTTGCGTTATAAAAAATAATCTCTAAAAAATAACACTCATTTTAAACGACAAAAATACTATTCATTTGGGTAGTCATGGCACCCGTTCAGTTTAAGCTTAACACTACTCAATATTTATCGTTCCTACTTCCCATACGCTTTGTTTTCGAACAGTGAACCTGCCAATATATTCTGCAGGTACTATAAAAAAAACTGGAAGGAAATAAATCTTATGTCAATTGTTATTCATCTCATAACTCCCATCATTACAAAAGGTATTCGTACGCTCGATGATGTCGCCGAATATGCCAGTGAGGATGTTGAATTTCGGCATTCTTTGCTCGACAAAGGGCCTTCATCCATTGAATCTGAATATGACGAGGCCCTTGCTATCCCCGACACAATTCAGAAAGCCATGGAGGCAGAGAAGGCGGGGGCTGATGCCATTGTCATAGACTGCATGGGGGATCCCGGGCTTAAGGCCGTGCGTGAAGTGGTGTCCATCCCGGTACTTGGCCCTGCGGAAACGAGCATGCATGCCGCCGCGATGATGGGGCGGACTTTCACGGTTGTAACTGTTCTGGACGGTGTGGTGCCCATGCTCCATAACTTGGCAAAACTATACGGAACAGCAGAGAAGATGGTTTCTATTCAAGTCATCAACTTGCCTGTTCTGGAGATTGAGAAGAATTTTGAAAAGGCACAGAGGATGTTGGCTCAAGCATCGCTTACGGCAATAAAGGACGATGGAGCAGATGTTATTATTCTAGGCTGTACTGGCTTTCTTGGCTGTGCTGAAAAAATAACAGAACTCCTTGAATCCAATGGTTTGGATGTTCCTGTGATTGATCCGATACCTCTGACGGTCATGACCGCCGTAGCCTTTGCAAAAACAGGCTTAAGGCATAGCAAGAAAACATATGCGCCGCCACGAGACAAGATAATTGTAGGTTTTTAATGGCTCTGCATTGGAGATAGCGCCTGATTTGTTGTAAGGAGAAACATCTGTATTTGTTACATATAAATCTTTAGGAACTACTAGGATTAGTAGCGTTATGGATGTCCTGTATAAAATCTGCACCTACTTCTTTTTATCATGATCTATCATCATTACTATTTGCAAACAGGCTTATCGAAATACAAAATATTACAGAGTTAAATTAATAAATAGCCATCCTGATTTTTGGATATTGCTATTACATTAGGGAGAAGCAAATTGTCTATATTACTTAAAAATACATTGGCGTTCACGACCTGCCTTGCAGCTATTACAGTATTTGCACCTGCAGCATTTTCACAAGAAGAGCAGGCGGAGGACTCATTTAGTCTTGAGGAAATAATTGTTACTGCTCGTAAGCGTTCAGAAAGCCTGCAATCCACACCAATAGCAATATCTGCATTTAATGCGCAGGCGCTGGAAGACAGAGGCGCTGTA
Source organism: Emcibacter sp. (assembly GCA_026982375.1). Classification (GTDB taxonomy): domain Bacteria; phylum Pseudomonadota; class Alphaproteobacteria; order Sphingomonadales; family Emcibacteraceae; genus Paremcibacter. The sequence goes on from JALSHF010000022.1 coordinate 2,050, forward strand.
AATATCAATGATATCACCAATTTTGTTCCCAACATGCAATTTTCAGCTGCGGCTTCTGGAACGGTGGGGGCCTCGTCTATAGCTCTGCGTGGTATCGGCCAGAGCGATTTCATCACGACAACAGAACCCGGTGTCGGGCTTTATCTTGACGGGGTTTATCTTGCGCGGGTAACCGGGGCCGCTCTTGATCTGGCTGATATTGAGCGTGTTGAAGTTCTTCGCGGGCCGCAGGGCACGCTCTTTGGCCGCAATACAATCGGGGGGGCCGTAAATGTCATCACAAAAAAACCCTCGGGCGATTTTAACGGTAACGCACAGCTGACCTTGGGAAATAACAATCGTTTTAACGGCCGGTTTTCTGTTGATTTCCCGATTATGGATGATGTCCTGTCCGGCAGGGTTTCCTTTTTATCAAAAAACAGTGATGGTTATGGATTTGATTCAGACCCCGCTGGCGATGGCGGAAATCTGGCCGTCGAGAATGACATAGCCGGGCGAGTGCAATTATTATTTACCCCAAAAGAGAATATCTCCTTTTTATTCTCCGCAGATCACACACGTCGGCGGGGAACGGTCATACCTCATGGCCGTGCTGCCTCAACAATCCCCGGGGATATTTCTTTACTTCCCAACGATGACCCGGATCTTGTGCGCTTAAGTGCGCCAATACAGGATGACCTTGATGTTACGGGTTTTGCCCTGACGACAGAAATTGGCATGGGAGAGGTGAATTTGAAATTAATCACCGCTTATCGTGAACAATCCGGCCAGTCCGGGCAAGATTTTGATGGCGGATCAGACAATATTTTGGATCAGTTTATCACAAGTTCGCAAGATCAATTTAGTCAGGAGATCCAATTTACCGGAACGAGCCTCGATGATAAACTGGAATGGCTCATTGGGGCTTATTATTTCAAGGAAAACGGACAGTTTGATTCCGATATTGTCTTGACCGGGGTTCCCATTGATATTTTCACGAACAGCGAAACAGAATCCTACGCGGCCTTTGTTCAGGGAACATATCAGGTTTCCGATAAATTGAGCGTGACCGGCGGCATACGCTGGACCAGCGAAACCAAGGCTATTGATATAGATACTTTCTTTGGGCCCTTTCAGCTTGTTGATGCACAGGAAAGTAATAAGTTTGAGGCCTTTTCGCCCAAGGTAAGCATTGATTATCAGGCATCGGATGATTTGCTTGTCTATGCGTCTGTTTCCCGTGGTTTCCGTTCTGGCGGATTTAATGGCCGCCCATTCTCGCCAAATGATGTAACGCCGTTTGATGAAGAAACAACAACGGCATATGAAATTGGTGTTAAAGCGGATATGATGGAAAAGAGAGTACGGCTTAATATAGCCGGATTCTATACGGATTATAAAGACATTCAATTGACCGCGACCACATTAAATGAACAGGGACAGTTTATCGTATTAACAGCCAATGCCGGTAAAGCAGAGATATATGGAATTGAAGCCGAGTTGCAGGCAAGGCCCACGGAGGATTTATTCATATATGGGTCAGTGGGATATGCGGATAACGGGAACGTAAGTCCTCTGGAAGGTTTTGACTTTGATACCAGCACAGGGGGTAACCTGCCTGGGGCCTCAGAATGGACATTAAGCTTTGGCGGAAATTATGATTTCGAAGTTGGTAATGATATGATAGGAATGGTTGGGATCGATTATTCCTATCGCAGTCGTTATGACCATCAGGCAAGCAACCAAACAGCCGCCGTGGAAGAAAATGGTTATGGCCTATTGAATGCCCGGTTGATAGTGGGCCCTGATGACGAAAAATGGAAATTAACCTTCTATGGCAAAAACCTTACTGATGAAGTTTATCGCGTTTATGGTCAGGATTCACTTGCCTCCATGGGCGTTGCCGTGGTCTGGTTTGGCCCTACCCGGGAATTTGGTGCGACATTATCCTTTAATTTTTAAAGAAAAATATAGGGATTAAAATTTAATCACTTAATATAGGGCGCAGAACTTCTGCGTCCTTATTTTTTTAATCAAATTCTTGCATAATATTTTTGGATACATAGCCTGAAATTAAAAAGAATATTAAAGCAAAAAAGGGGCGTTCTGTGGGAGGCGGTTATGGAGATGGGCTTTACCTCTGCCACTTACCTCTATGCGCCCCGCCCCATATTAAATGACGGCTCCATTAAATTGCCCCCGATAATGCAGATTTCCCCAAATAGCGTCAGCCTGAACCACCTTTATAAAACCCGTCATTTCTATCGGTGTGATCCAATCTTTCAAGCCTGTATGGGGACAGGTTAACCGGGTTCAAACGGTGGCCAAGGCCATTTCAAAAGGGTTGATTGACGATTTATATTAAGCCGTCCATCCCACCTATCGTTTACGATAGTAGCTACTTTCATCCTCCTTGCTAATATCATAATAGAAGACCGGGAAACAATAATTCCGGCAATAGTTTTTTATTAAAAATATAGAGGGTAGGAGACGTGACATGCGTAAAACAATCAAAATATTCACCTGTATTATTGGGGCGACAATGGGGTCGTCCCTCGCCTATGGCGCAGCGCCAGAAGAGAGCGAAGATACGACATACGGGATTGAGGAAATAGTTACTACGGCCCGTAAGCGCGCAGAAAACCTTCAGGAAGTCCCCATTGCCGTATCCGCATTTAACAAATCAATGTTAAATGACCGCGCTATCTTTGAATCTGCAGGAAATTGGGCGTTATATTCCAAATCTGGACTTTTCCTCGGGCCAGATCAATGGCGGCGGGTTTAATTCGCAGGTCACAATTCGCGGAATCGGCCAAACGGACTTTCTGGTCACGACCGATCCGGGTGTCGGCACCTATGTGGACGGGGTATATTTCGCGAGAACCATAGGCGGGGTGATGGGGCTGTATAAGGACCACGGGCCTTTGGACGCCTTATATTCTCGATATTCCCGAGGATCCCTTCTATTCACCGGGGGCCGGGGACAATGTGAATAACCTTGATGCCTGGGGCATCTCGGCGACCGTTGACTGGAGTTTGGAGGGTTTTGGTGTCAAGTCAATTACTGCTTACCGCGAACTCAGCGCCATTTGGGGCGGCGATATGGACGGGGACCCCACACGCACGATCAATCATGCCCTGAATGATAATGAACAATGGCAGTTCAGTCAGGAATTCCAGCTTTCGGGCGATCATATGGATGACAGGCTGCATTGGATGGTGGGGGCATTTTACTTTCGTGAAAATGCCATAGACCGCAATCAGGTCAGGTTCGGTGTTCCCTTATATGCGGGGCTTGAAGCCTTGCCCGGCGCGATTATACCGCTGGGTGATTCCACCAATCCTGCCACACCCTTTGCGGGGGGAGCCGGCAATCCAGTGAATAATATGTTTGATATTGAACTGGATGTCATAAACGATGTTAATATTGAAAGTATCGCAGGCTTCTCCCATGCGACTTTTGATCTTACCGGTCGGCTTAATATTTTTGGCGGCCTGCGTTATACATGGGAGAGCAAGTCTTATTTTCTTTCCCATCGCCGGATAAATGCCAATGTATTTGCTGCCGGCTCCCCGCGCACTGTTGAAGACAGTTGGAGCACCCTGTCACCCAAAGCCGGACTTAATTTCAAGGCAACCGAAGATGTGATGTTGTATGGGTCTTATTCGCGCGGTTTCAAATCGGGTGGCTTCAACGGACGCCCCTTGCTGGAGGCCGAGGTTCAATCCTATGATCCTGAATATGTGGATTCTTTCGAGCTTGGGGTAAAATCTGCATTTCTTGATAACAGGTTACAGATCAATCTGACCGGATTTTATTATAATTATACCGATATTCAGTTAACCGCTATTACGCAGGATGCTATCGGTAATCTGGTGATCACGGCAACCAATGCGGCCAAGGCAAGAATCAAGGGGCTGGAACTTGAAATGCAGGCACGGCCCGCACCGGGCCTGGATCTGACAGCGGCCATTGGCTATACGGACGCCGGGTATAA
>JALSHF010000023.1 GCA_026982375.1 Emcibacter sp.
GAAGGTCACGACCAGCAAGGCCCGGATTTACGGGATAGAGGTTATACCCCTGAGAAATCAAGAATTTCATCACCTTGTGGGACGGGCGGTCGGGGTTCTTGCTGGCCCCGATCAAGGCAATGGATTTTGTCGAGGTTAAAATTTCTTTTATCAGAGCATCTGTCATAATTTTGCCGCGACTTTTCTGGCTATATCTATATATATGGCCGCATGGGGGCTATTGGGATCATGGGCGACGATGGGGGTGCCGTTATCAGATGTTTCGCGGATATCCATATGCAGCGGGATTTCGCCCAGAAAATCAATGCCGAGTTTTTCTGCGACCTCCCTTGCGCCGCCGTGACCAAAGATATCCGACCGGTAGCCGCAGGACGGGCAGAGGAAATAGCTCATATTTTCAATGATGCCAAAAACTTCCGTATTGGTTTTCTGGAACATATCAAGCCCCTTGCGCGCATCAATCAGGGCGATATCCTGCGGGGTCGACACCACGATGGCCCCGTCCATATCAATGGTCTGGGCGAGGGTCAATTGCACGTCGCCTGTGCCCGGCGGCAGGTCAAGGACAAGCACGTCCAACGGGCCATCCGCATCCCATTTGGTATCATTGGTCATTTGCTTGACCGCGCTCATCACCATGGGGCCGCGCCAGATGGTGGCGGTATCCTGCGGCATTAAATAGCCCAGTGACATGGACGTCAGGCCATATTTTATGATGGGAATGATTTTCTTGTCTTTGCTTTGAGTTGGTTTTTCGGCAACCCCTAAAAGCGTCGGGATAGAGGGGCCATAAATATCCACATCAAAAATGCCCGTCTTTAACCCGATCGCCTGCAGGGCGAGGGCTAAATTCACGGCGGTGGTGGATTTGCCGACTCCGCCCTTGCCGCTGGCCACCGCAATGACATGCTTTACGCCGGAAATTTTTCTGGCCTCTTTGAGGGCGGCAGAATCTTTGGCCGGAATCTCTCTGGCTGGCATTTCCTTGGCCGGGCTTCGTTCTGCTGTTAGGACGGCAGTCACCTTGTCAATGCCGGAAACTTGCCTGATCTTTGCCTCACAGGTTTTGCGAACCTGTTCCATCATCTGTGCCTCGGCGGGGTCGATGTTGAGCGCGAAGCCCACTTCACCGCTCTTGACCACGAGCCCTTGAACCATCCCCAGCGTGACAATGTCATCTTCCTTCTTTGGGTGCCGGATGGACTGCAAGATGGTTAATATTTGCTCTCGTGTGATTTGTGACATTGATGGTTCCTAATTTGTCAGGGCTATCGATACGATTGTGACGGATAACTATTGTTCTATATTACGACTTGGAATATATAAGGTCTAAGATTTTTTTTAATAGGGGGAATATGTTTTTTCCTATATCATATCATTATTTAACTTCGAAGGAGTTTTTCTATGTCATGGCAGAATAATAACGGCGGCAAAGACCGTGGGCCCTGGGGCAATGGACCTGGCGGCGGCGGCGGACAACAGCCACCGGATATTGACGAATTAATCCGCAAGGGCCAGGATAAATTCCGCAGTGTATTCGGCGGCGGCAATGGGAAGGGCGGCAGCAAGAGTATGATCTCCCTGATCGTTTTGGCGTTGATTTTTGGCTATCTTTACGCAGGTTTTTATAAAATTCAGCCGGATGAAGCCGGCGTTGTTCTGCGTTTTGGCAAATATATCGAGACCAAGGGTACCGGGCTGCATTTTCATTTCCCGCCCATAGACAAGGTCTATAAGCCAAAAGTAACCGCCGTTAATAAAATCGATGTTGGTTTTGGCGGCAGTACGAAAGAGCGGCAGATGCTCACCGGCGATGAAAATATCGTTGATGTGAAATATTCCATTCTTTGGCGGATTAAAGATCCGGCGCGGTTCCTGTTCAATCTTGATAAAAGAGAGCAGAGCATTAAATCAATTTCAGAAAGCGCCATGCGCGAAGTTGTGGCCAAGACCGCCATTCAGCAGATCATGACATCAGAACGTCTGGGTATTGAGATAGAAGTTCGCGGCATTATGCAGGATGTTCTGAATCATTATGAAGCCGGTATCGAAATCACGCAGATTAAAATGGATACAGTTTCCCCGCCCGCGCAGGTTTCTGAAGCCTTTAACGATGTGCAACGCGCCGAAGCTGACCGTGATAAAACCATCAATGAGGCCAAAAAATATCAGAATAAGATTGTGCCAACGGCCCGTGGTCAGGCGGAAAGAATGTATCAGGAAGCCGAAGCCTATAAAGCCAAGGCAATCACAAAGGCCCAGGGTGAAAGCGCCCGTTTCCTATCTGTTTATGAGCAATATAAGCTTGCCAAAGATGTGACGCGCCAGCGCCTGTATCTGGAAACCATGGAAAGTATTCTTGGCAATACGGACAAAGTAATTTTAGAAGGTGATGGTAACGGGGTTCTGCCTTATCTGCCGCTTCCTGAAATCAAAAAACAGAAATAGGATGAGAAAAGACAATGAATAATTTCAAAACACTGATTGCATTGGTCATTCTGGGCGGCAGTATTATCGTGCTGGGGGCCTCTGTATATACCGTCAAGGAAACGGAGCAGGCCTTGGTTCTGCAACTTGGTAAATGGGTGAAGACTGAAAAGAACGCCGGCCTTCATTTCAAGAAGCCTTTTGTACAGGATGTGGTTTATTTTGATAAACGCATCAAGCTGCTTGATACGCCGGAATTGATTGTGATTACCCAGGATCAAAAACGGATTATTGTGGATGCTTTTTCAGAATATCGCATTGAAGACCCGCTGAAAGTCTATCAGGCCGTTCGTGATGTGAGGGGGGCCGAATCACGTTTGTCCACCACCATCAATTCAAACCTTCGTAAGGTTTTTGGCGAACAGAAATTTAGAACCGCGCTGTCTGGCGAGCGTAAGGAGCTTCGTAAACAAATCACCGATTCTGTGAAAGACGAAGCCGAGGCTCTTGGGATCGTCGTTGTGGATGTGCGCATTAAACGTACGGATTTGCCGGCTGAAAACAGCAAGCCAATTTTTGACAGCATGATCGCAGAGCGCGAGCAGGTTGCCCGTGAAATTCGGGCGCGGGGCGAAGAAATGGCCATCCGCATCACCTCAAAGGCCGAACGCGACAAGACTATTCTTCTCGCAGAAGCCGAACGTGAAGCCCAGAAGACTCGCGGTGAAGGTGACGCCCAGGCCGCTAAAATCTTTGCGGATGCCTATAATCAGGATCCGGAATTTTATGCTTTCTATCGCTCCATGCTGGCCTATAATCAGGCCTTTAGCGCAAATAATACAACCATGGTTTTATCGCCAAAGGGTGATTTTTTCAAATATTTTGGAAATATGACCGGCGCAAAAAAGAAGTAAAAAATAAACCCAATGCAGGAAGAAATTCTTGCATTGGGGGCGGCGTCTGTGTTGGAGGGTATGATTCATACCCTCTTTCCAGAGGCTGTACGGCATACCTTCTTTCCAGCCTTAATGCGAAAGATGATGAGGCAGGTGATAAATTTACCTGAGGCTCAGATACGATATTCCGGTCTGGCTGCCGCTTTTCTCGGGTTTTGTATCATTTATGCGATGAAATGAGGGATAAATACGACGAGCGGCTTTTGGGCTTCTCATTTTCGTCACATATTATGGTAATGATGGCACTATACGCCCGACGGAATAATAAATTTATGATTTTGGGATGGATATAAATAGAAAATTCAGAAGATATCAGGAATTGGCATGAATAAATTAAAGACGTTTTTTAGTGGTGCGGTGATCATTGCATCATTTGTTTTAATATCGCCTGTGGCGGCATGGGCCAAAGGTACGCCGGATAGTTTTGCGGATCTGGCAGAGAAATTATTGCCCGCCGTTGTAAATGTGAATACAACGCAAACCATCAAGATCAAGCGCCGGACAATGCCGCAAATCCCCGGAATGGAGGATTTCTTCCGCCGTTTCGGACAGGAAAATGACAGGCGGGGAGGCCCCGGAAATGGCGATGAAGACAGCCGTAAAGACAATGGTGAAGACCGGGCTTTGACCCGCAAGCGTCAATCGCTGGGATCGGGTTTTATCATTGACCCGTCAGGGATCATCGTCACCAATAACCATGTGATTGACAAGGCCGATGCGGTGATGATCAAGATGCATGATGGCCGTGAGTTAAAGGCCAAGGTTATTGGCAAGGATGACAAGCTGGATCTTGCGGTGCTAAAGGTCGAATCTGACAAGCCGCTGCCCTACGTTAAATTTGGCGATGACAGCAAATCCCGCATTGGGGATTGGGTCTTGGCCATTGGCAACCCCTATTCGCTTGGCGGCACATTGACGGCGGGTATTATTTCCGCCCGAAACCGGGACATTCAATCCGGCCCCTATGATAAATATATTCAAACCGATGCTTCTATCAACCGGGGCAACAGCGGCGGGCCCATGTTTAATATGGACGGCGAAGTGATCGGTATCAATACGGCGATCTTTTCGCCTTCGGGCGGCAATATTGGCATTGGTTTTGCCATTCCGTCCAATCAGGCCCAGCGTGTGATCAGTCAGTTGAGAGAGTTCGGCCATACCAGGCGCGGCCGTATCGGGATCAGTTTTCAGGCTGTAACCGATGAAATAGCCGAGAGCCTTGGCATGGAAGAAGGTCACGGCGCGCTGGTATCCTCCGTTGTCGAGGGCGGCCCCGCAGATAAGGCGGGTATTCAGGTCGGCGATATCATCATTGAATTTGAAGGAAAAACCATCAAAGAGCGCAACGAGCTGCCTATCTGGGTCGCCAATACAGAGATTGGCAAGAAAGCGAAAATTGTTGTTCTGCGCAAAGGAAAGCGCAAAAATCTGACGCTGGTGATTGATGAGCTTCCTGAAAATGAAAATGCGGTCGACGATGACAGTTTGCCGGATGAGGATCAGGCAGATCAGGACGTAAAGGAAATTCTGGGGATGGGCCTTGAGCCTCTTACCGGGAAATCACGCAAGGCTCTGAAGCTGGACGATGATGTGAAGGGCGTATTGATCGCGTCAGTTGACCGCAATAGTCCCGCCGGTGAAAAGGGTTTGCGCAGAGGTGATGTCATCGTGTCGATAACCCAGGAAGAGGTGAAAACTGTTGACGATGCCCTTGCGGTAATCGAAAAATTGCGCGCGAAAGGCCGTAAGAGTATTTTGCTTAAAATCATTCGGCGCGGCAATACAGCCTTTGTGACTGTAAAATTTGACCCTGAGAAATAGGAACTCCTCGGGAATTCAAATATCTTAAACAGCTGACAATGGTTCTTTCTCTATTCAGAGGGAACCATTGTCAGCTTGTATCTGAGGGCTATCGTCCCAGCCAGTTTTTCATTCTGTGTCTTAAGTCATCTGGATTGACACGAAGCTTGATTTTTTTATTTATGGTTATGCGCAATATTGTTTCGATTAAAAAGGACAGCAGCAAAAACCCCACAATCATGGTGACAATATGAGGCGATCGGCTGCTTTCGTAAAATAAGGCCAGCATGATGGCCGCCAAATTTACAAAAACCGCCAATAGCACCAGAATTAAAGACGCGCCGGTTTTATGAACAAGGCGTATATGCCCCACATGGGTGATGAAATGGACGATTAAAATGGAGATGGCGCCTAAAACGGCAATTTCTCCCAGATCCAGAAAAGCGGCAATGAGCATGATGAAAAAACCACTGATGATCAGGCCTTCCCGGCTTTTTTTTATGGGTTTGCCAAAGGCGGCGGGCAGCTGTCCATTCTTGGCCAATTGGTAGGTTACATTGGTCACCGCATAAAGATTGGCATTAATGGATGAGGCCGTGGCGATAAGGGCGGCAATGGCGATTATGGTAAAACCGATAGATCCAAACACGGGCTTTGCGGCTTCTGCCAGTGCAAAGTCTTTGGCGGCAATAACGTCAGAAGCAGGAAGATTACCAAATACAACCAAGGCGATAGCAATATAAAGAAGCATCACGATACCGATAGAGGTCATGATGGCCCGGGGCAAGGTTTTTTCCGGGTTCGGCATGTCTTCGGCGGC